>NZ_JBBCJO010000009.1 GCF_037190085.1 Gemmatimonas aurantiaca | reverse complement strand
ATGGGCTCGAACATGCAGCGTCAGGCCGTGCCGCTGCTCAACCCGCGCACGCCGCTGGTGGGCACGGGGCTCGAAGCCACGGTGGCCGTCGACTCCGGCGCGGTGATCATCGCGCGCCGCGCCGGCGTGGTCACCAGCGTGACGGCCGATGAGATCATCATCGATGCCGGCGTGAACCAGGCGGCCATCGACACCGACCGTCCGCTCGCGCGTCTCGGTCAGCTCGATCGGTATCGCCTCAAGAAGTACTGGCGCACCAACCAGGACACGGCCATCAACCAGCGTCCGCTGGTGCGGATGGGACAGAAGGTCTCGAAGGGTGAAGTGCTTGCCGACGGTGCCGCCACGGAAATGGGGCAGCTCGCGCTCGGCGCCAACGTCACCGTGGCCTTCATGCCGTGGTACGGCCACAACTTCGAAGACGCCATCGTGCTCTCCGAGCGCCTGGTGAAGTTCGACGTGTTCTCGTCGATCCACATCCAGGAACTCGAACTGCATGTGCGTGACACGAAGCGCGGGCAGGAAGAAATCACGCGCGAAATTCCGAACGTCGCCGAGGAATCGCTGGTCGATCTCGACGAGCGCGGCATCGTGCGTATCGGCGCGGCCGTGAAGCCGGGCGACATTCTCGTCGGCAAGATCACGCCGAAGGGCGAGACGGAACTCTCGCCCGAAGAGAAGCTGCTGACGGCCATCTTCGGTGAGAAGGCGAAGGACGTGAAGGACTCGTCCCTCAAGGTCTCCCCGGGCATGGAAGGTGTGGTCATCGACGTGAAGATCTTCTCGCGCGTCGAAGATCAGGTCGTCGAGAAGGATCGCGGTGAACGCATCGGTGAAGTGCGTCGACTCGAGGGCGAGGAGAAGATCCGCGTCAACGAAGTGCGCGACGCCGAACTCGCCGAACTGCTGGAAGGCGAAACGGTGGCGCTGGCGCTCAAGGCCGGCACGGTCGAAGAGGCCATCGCGGCGGGCACACAGCTCACGCGCGAGATTCTCGAAGGTCTGCGGTTCGCCACGCTCGATCTCAAGACGTTCCGCGTCGAGAACAAGAAGGCGAACGATCGGGTACGCGAGATTCTCGATGCCGCGGCCGAGGAGAAGGCCCGCATCGAAGAGCGCGCGGAAGATCGCATCGACCGCATTCTGCAGCCCGACGAATTGCCGCCGGGCGTGATCCAGCTGGTGAAGGTGTATCTGGCCGAGAAGCGCAAGATCTCGGTCGGCGACAAGATGGCCGGCCGTCACGGCAACAAGGGTATCGTGGCGCGCATCGTCCCCGAGGAAGACATGCCGTTCCTGCCGAACGGCCGTCCGGTGGACATCGTGCTCAACCCGCTCGGCGTGCCGTCGCGCATGAACGTGGGGCAGATCCTCGAGACCCACCTCGGGTGGGCCGCGAAGCTGCTCAACTTCTACGCCAAGACGCCGGTGTTCGAAGGCGCGAACGAACGTGAAATCGGCCTGCTCATGAAGCTCGCCGGTCTGCGTTGGGCGCGTGAGACGCTGGTGCTGGGTGATGCCTCGGCCGATGCCACGCCGGCGGAAGTGAAGGTGCTGCTGGCCGACATCAAGCCCGATCGTCGTCTGCCGGACAAGGTGGAGCTGCTGGGTGATGCCAATCTGAACGATCTGGGTGGCAAGGCGATGTCGGCGGACACGAAGGCGCTGTTCGGCCGCGTGCGCGATTTCGTGGCGCATGGCGCGCGTGTGCTGGCCGAGCGCGAGCTCGACGCGGTGCGGGCGGCGCTGGCCATCCATCAGCAGGACGCGGGTGAACTGCCGGGCAACGCCGCCGAGGGTCTGGAGGCGTTGCAGGCCCAGGCCGCGCTGTCGCTGGCCGATACGCTGCTGCGTATCGATCAGCCCGCGCTCGCCGCGGTGGTGGCTGGCGGCAAGGACGCCGACGTGGATGCGGCGGCGACCGAACTCATTCGTCTCGCGGGGCTCACGCCCACCGGCAAGGTGCGTCTGCGCGACGGCCGTACCGGCGAGACGTTCAACGCGCCGGTCACGGTCGGCGAGATCTACATGCTCAAGCTGTCGCACCTCGTCGACGACAAGATCCACGCCCGTTCCATCGGACCGTACTCGCTGGTCACGCAGCAGCCGCTCGCCGGCAAGGCGCAGTTCGGCGGTCAGCGCTTCGGGGAAATGGAAGTGTGGGCGCTGGAAGCGTACGGCGCGGCGCACACGCTGCAGGAAATCCTCACGGTCAAGTCGGACGACGTGAACGGTCGCAGCCGTGTGTACGAAGCAATCGTGAAGGGTCAGAATCTGCCGGAGCCCGGCATTCCGGAGTCGTTCAACGTGCTTGTGAAGGAACTGCAGGCGCTCGGTATCAAGGTCACGCTGGGTGCCACTGACGGCACCGGTGTGGAGCTCGTGGACGCCGGCGGCGGTGTCGCCGGTAACGGCGGGGAGGAGTAAGCATGATCGATTTCCGCAGCTCGCGCGAAGCCCGCGCGTCGGCGTTCGACTACATGTCGGTCCGGATCGCCTCACCCGAGGAGATCCGCGGACCGAAGGACCCCAATGAGCGCGGCCGGCTGGAGATGGCCGGTCTGCGCACGTGGTGGTCATGGGGCGAAGTCACCAAGCCCGAAACCATCAACTACCGCTCCTTCAAGCCCGAGAAGGACGGTCTGTTCTGCGAGCGCATCTTCGGTCCGGTCAAGGACTGGGAATGCCATTGCGGCAAGTACAAGCGCATCCGCTATCGTGGCGTGATCTGCGACCGTTGCGGCGTGGAAGTCACGCTCAGCAAGGTGCGTCGCGAGCGCATGGGGCACATCGAACTGGCGGTGCCGGTCGCGCACATCTGGTTCTTCAAGACCCTGCCGTCGCCGATGGGCAACCTGCTCGATGTCACGCTCCGTGATCTCGAGAAGGTCATCTACTACAGCAACTACATCGTCATCGAGCCGGGCAATCAGGAGGTGCGTGAGCGCCAGTTGCTCGACGAGGACGAATACCTGACGCTGCGCCAGAAGGCGAAGGCGGAGGGCGACACGGCGTTCCAGTGCGATATCGGCGCGCCGGCCGTGCGTGAGCTGCTCAAGCGCCTCGACGTCGACCGGACGGCCGAGGAACTGCGGGCGTCGGTCGTGGGCGAGACGTCGCAGCATCGCAAGAAGCAGATGCTGAAGCGCCTCAAGATCGTCGACGCGTTCCGCACGTCCGGTGAGGGCGGCGAAATCCGCAACCGGCCGGAGTGGATGATCCTGGATGTGATTCCGGTGATTCCGCCCGACCTGCGTCCGCTCGTGCCGCTCGACGGCGGCCGTTTCGCGACGTCCGATCTGAACGATCTGTATCGCCGCGTCATCAATCGCAACAACCGTCTGCAGAAGCTCATCTCGCACCGCGCGCCGGAAGTCATCCTGCGCAACGAGAAGCGCATGCTGCAGGAAGCGGTCGACGCGCTGTTCGACAACGGCCGCCGCTCCAAGGCCATCCGTGGCCGCGGCAAGCGTCCGCTCAAGTCGCTGTCCGACATGCTCAAGGGCAAGCAGGGCCGGTTCCGTCAGAACCTGCTCGGCAAGCGCGTGGACTATTCGGGCCGTTCGGTCATCGTCGTGGGTCCGGAGCTCAAGCTGCACCAGTGCGGCCTGCCCAAGGCCATGGCGCTCGAGCTCTTCAAGCCGTTCATCATCCACAAGCTGGTGGAGAGCGGCGAAGCCGAGACCGTGAAGCGCGCCAAGAAGATCGTCGAGCGCGAGAACGCGATGGTCTACGAAGTGCTCGAAGGCATCATCAAGGATCATCCGGTGCTGCTCAACCGCGCGCCGACGCTCCACCGTCTGGGTATCCAGGCGTTCGAGCCGGTGCTGGTCGAAGGCAAGGCCATTCGTATCCATCCGCTCGTGTGCGCGGCGTTCAACGCCGACTTCGACGGTGACCAGATGGCCGTGCATGTGCCGCTGTCGTTCGAAGCGCAGATCGAAGCGCGCGTGCTGATGCTGTCGTCGAACAACATCCTGAAGCCGTCGGACGGTCGTCCGGTGGCCGAGCCGTCGCAGGATATCGTGCTCGGCTGCTACGTCGCGACCAAGGGCCCGACGGATTTCGACCGGAACGCGAAGGACGAAGCCTGGGTGCGCAAGCTGCCCACCTTCACGGACACGGCCGAGGTGGAGATCGCGATGGCCAACGGGCGCGCGACCTACCAGACGCCGATCCGCTGGCTCGACCGGCGCGAGGAGACGCCCACGTGGATCACGACCACGACGGGCCGCGTGCTCTTCGACGTGATCGTGCCGAAGGGGCTCCCGTTCCTGAACAAGGACATGAAGAAGAAGGCGCTCGGCGAACTCGTGTTCGAGAGCTACCGCAATGCGGGGCTCGCGGAGACGGTGGCGCTGCTCGATCGCCTGAAGGAATTCGGGTTCCGCAACGCGACGCGTGGCGGTGTGTCGATCGGCATCGAGGATCTGCACATCCCGAAGGAGAAGCAGACGCTGTTGCAGGAAGCGTCGGAGCGCGTGGAACGCTTCCAGCGTGCCTACGCGACCGGCAACATCACGAACGGCGAACGCTACAACAAGGTCATCGACACCTGGACGCACGCCAACACCGACGTCGCCGACGCCATGGTGAAGACGATGCGCGAGTCGCAGGGCGGCTTCAATCCGGTGTTCATGATGTACGACTCCGGTTCCCGTGGTAGCCGCGACCAGATCCGTCAGCTGGCGGGTATGCGCGGCCTCATGGCGAAGCCGCAGAAGAAGCTCACCGGCGGTATCGGCGAAATCATCGAAAATCCGATCAAGTCGAACTTCCGCGAAGGTCTCTCGGTGCTCGAGTACTTCTCGTCGACGCACGGCGCCCGCAAGGGTCTGGCCGATACGGCGCTCAAGACGGCCGACGCCGGATACCTGACCCGTCGTCTCGTCGACGTGGCGCAGGACATGACGATCGCCGAAGAGGATTGCGGCACGATCCTTGGTCTCGATACGTCGGCGCTCAAGGAAGGCGAAGACGTGATCGAGCCGCTGTCGGAACGTCTCGTCGGCAACGTGGCCGCCGAGGATGTGTTCGATCCGATGGAGCGCGATGAAGCGGGTCGTCCGAAGCTGCTGGTGGAAGCCGGTACGCTCATCTCGGAAGAGACGGCGCAGAGCATCGAGGAAGCGGGCATCGAAACGGTGAAGATCCGTTCCGTGCTCACCTGCGAAGCGAAGCGCGGACTCTGCCGCATGTGCTACGGCCGCAACCTGGCCACCATGCAGATGGTGGATCTGGGCGAAGCGGTGGGCATCATCGCCGCGCAGTCCATCGGCGAACCGGGCACGCAGCTCACGCTGCGCACATTCCACGTCGGTGGTACGGCGTCACGTATCGCCGAACAGACGGCGCGCAAGACGAAGAAGGCCGGTGTGATCGAGTTCGGCGACCGCCTCATCACGGTCGTCAATCAGGAAGGTCAGAAGGTCGTGACGTCGTACGAGGGCGAGCTATCTATCAAGACCTCGGCCGACAAGAACGCGTCCATCGAAGCCCGTCTGCAGGTGCCGCTTGGTGCCTACCTCATGGTCGAGGACGGCCAGACGGTCAAGAAGGACGACACGGTGTTCACGTGGGACCCGTACTCGAATCCGATCATCGCGGACGTCGAAGGCACGGTGCGTTTCGTGGACCTCGTGGAAGACGAGTCGCTGTCGGAAGAACTCGACGAACTGACGGGTCTGCGTCAGCGTGTCGTGATCGAAGACCGCGAGAAGAAGCTCCATCCGCACATCGAGATCTGGCAGAACAAGGGTGGCAAGGAGAAGCGCGTGCGCGACTTCATCCTCCCGGTGGGCGCCGTGATCACGATCGACGATGGCGAGAACATCGCGGCCGGCACCATCCTCGCGAAGGTCAGCCGCGAAGCGTACAAGACGCGCGACATCACCGGTGGTCTGCCCCGTGTGGCCGAACTCTTCGAAGCCCGTCGTCCGAAGGATCCGGCGACGATCTCCGAGATCGACGGATTCGTGCGCTTCGGCGAGATCAAGCGCGGCAAGCGCGAGGTCTTCGTCCGTCCCGCGTCCATCGAGAACGGCCAGTGGATCTCCGACGACACGGCGGAGGAACAGACGTACGAAGTGCCGTCGGGCAAGCACCTGCGTGTGCACGAGGGTGACCGCGTGCGCGCCGGTGACCGCATCTCCGAGGGTCCGGTCAATCCGCACGACATTCTGCGGATCAAGGGCCCGCGCGCCGTCCAGGAATACCTCCTGAACGAAGTGCAGGAGGTGTACCGCCTGCAGGGCGTGAAGATCAACGACAAGCACATCGGCGTGATCGTCAAGCAGATGCTGCAGAAGGTCCGCATCGTCGATTCCGGCGATACGGAGCTGCTCGAAGGCGAGCACACGGATCGTGCGCAGTTCCGTGAAGTCAACGACGATGCCAAGAAGCGGAAGATCCGGCCGGCCACGGCCGAACCGCTGCTCCTCGGCATCACGAAGGCCTCGCTCACCACGCAGTCGTTCGTGTCGGCGGCTTCCTTCCAGGAAACCACGCGCGTCCTCACCGACGCGGCCATCCGTGGCTCGCGCGACGACCTGCTGGGGCTCAAGGAGAACATCATCATCGGTCATCTCATCCCGGCCGGTACGGGCATGTACCGCTACCAGGAAGTGGATGTCGATTCCGAGACGCTCCCCGAGCCGGAGCCGCTGCCGGAGCCACTCGAGCCCAGCTTCGAGTCGCTGCTGCCGAGCTTCGAGCCGACGGCATTCACGATGCCCGACGAATAAGGAATGCGGAACGGCGGTGGACTGGGTCCACCGCCGTTTTGCATTGTCGGAGAATCAGAGGTCAGATATCAGTAGGTCAGAACTGAGACGTCGATCGAATGATGAGAAATCAGACTGTGCTAGAGATGAGAGGTCTGAGCACTGGCGTCGACGACGTGTCGTGAGCGCCACGGGCGTCATGGGCGCGGGGACACCGCAACGGCGCGTCGGAATGATCCGAGGTGCATAGAAGTGGTGACGCATCGCTGGAGGTGTCAGGCGATGTTCCGGAATGCCGCACAATCCTGCTCGCCTTCAAGTCGTCGATCGCGCTTTTCGCCTCGGCGTCGCGGTGCACCGCATCGCCGATCGATACACCCGTGAGATCTCGCGTGCCTCACCTGGTATGCGCTCGCAGATGTTGCGGGCGGCCGATTCGATCACGCTGAATGTCGCGGAGGCAACAGGGCACGACACCGCCAGCCGCGTTGTTGCTCAATTGATGATCGCGGTCGGATCCTGCAATGAGCTCGAGATCCAGCTCAAACTCGGAGACGCGCTGGGCTTACTCGGCACCTCTGGTCCGGTGCTCATCAAAGAGGTGCAAGAGGTCCGCATGATGCTCTTCGGATTTCGTCGACGCCTGCTCGGCAATCCCGCACGAAGCCAGTAGTGCACACGACCTCCCGCCGCGCGCCCATGACGCCCGTGGCGCTCACGACACGCCGTCGACGCCAGTGCTCAGACTTCTCATCTCTAGCACAGTCTGATCTCTCATCATTCGATCGCCGTCTCAGTTCTGACCTACTGACATCAGACCTCAGACATCAGCAGTCTGAAACCCAAGCCCCGATCACCGCCCCCCGCCTCGCCGCGGGCCTACGGTCGCCGCCGTGTCCAGCCACGCCACCACCTGTCGTTGCGCGGCCTCGAAGCTGCGATGGAGATCGTTCGTGGGCGTCACGCTTTCGAAGGCCCGCGAGTATCGCCCCGTGCGCACGTCGGTGAGCAGTGTGACCAGCACCGTCGAATCGCCGCGCGTGGTGATCACGCCACTCACCACGTAGTCGGCGCGCAGGGACCAGCCCATCGTCATGCGATCGCTCGCGATCCGGGTGGCGCGCTCGGTGATGTCGCGGTTGACCACGTCGAAACGGTCGTCCGCGATGGCATCGCGCAATTGTCGCGACGCCTCACGGGCCACGACGGTCAGATCGCGACGGCCCGTCGTGTTGTTGAAGTCCGCGACCACGATGCGCAGGCGGGCATCCGTGGGCGGCGCCATCATGGGCGTGAATCCGGGACCGCCGCGCGGTGGATCGATCGGCACCATGCGCGGGACGCGGGAAAGGGCCGAATCCATGTGCAGCAACGCACGACTCATCGAGTCGGCGAAGATGCGTCCCACCTCGGCGAGCAGCATGTCGCGATCGATCGAGGTCGTGCTGCCGTCTCCCGTGCGTACGATGATGCGCGCGGTCGTGCCCGATGACGATGGCCCATTCGCCGGGCCGTGACTGCCGGTGCCGCCGGTGCCTCTGATCTCGCTGGCGGCCGAAGGTTGCGCCGCTGGTGCTGCGGAGACCGCCGGCGCGACGGCATTCGAAACGAGCGAATCGTTCCGTCTGCGGGCCGCCTCGGTGGTCTGTCGTTTGCGCACGGCCTCCGCGATGGCGAGCGATTCCGCCCGCGTGATCACGAGGGGCACCGTCGTGGTGGGCGTTCCGTCGGTGATTTCGCGAAAGACGGGAATCGTTTCGGGTAACGTTCCGCGGAGCGCCAGGGAATCCGCGTTCGTCCGAGCGCGCGCGATCTCCATGGATCGGGCGCCACCGGTGGGGCCCGCATCGCGGGCCCGCAGCGCCTCGGCGTCACCGGCACCGCCGGTGCCGTCCGATTGCAGCAGGGCCAGCGCCGCGGTGGCCAGCGCGAACATGCCCACGGCGACACCGACCCATGTCTTCCGCCGGGAGCGTCGTATGGGCAGCGTTGCTCCACTCGACGTGGGCGGCAGCGCCTCGAGTTCGGCGAGCAACGCCCTGGCCGAGGCCGGCCGCTTGCTGGCGTCCTTTTCGAGGCAGTGCATGACGAGGTTGGAGAGCGCCTCGGGGATGTCACTGAACGAACGATGCGGCGGCTCCGGCATCTGTGTCAGCTGCGCGGCCAGCGTGGCCTGGGGCGAAGAGCCGCTGAAAGGGCCGGCACCGGTGAGCAGTTCGTAGGCCAGCAGCCCCACGCCATACAGGTCGACCCGGTGATCGGCGGCCGGATCGGCCGCGAGCTGCTCGGGGGCCATGTAGGCCGGGGTCCCGATCGCCATGCCGGTGGTGGTGCCGCCAGGGACCGGACTGGCCGCGCTCAGCGCCTTGGCCACCCCGAAGTCGGTGACGAGGGCGTGCATCCCCGAGGTGAGGATGTTGTCGGGCTTGATGTCCCGGTGTACGATGCCGCGGGCATGGGCGTAGGCCAGCGCATCGACCACATCGTGCAGGATGCGCACCACGTCGCGCGCCGGCAGGCGCTTCTGGCGTTGCAGGGCACCGCGCAGGGACTCGCCCTCGATGTAGGGCATCGAGAACCACAGCAGGCCGTGGTCGTCTCCGGCGGACAGCAGCGGGACGATGTGCGGATGCTGCAACTGGGCGGCGAGCTGGATCTCGCGGCGGAACCGGTCGACGTTCACGCCGGCCGCGAGTTCGGGGGGCAGCACTTTGACGACCACCGTGCGCTGCAGAGCGCGCTCGGTGGCCACGAACACACGGGACATGCCGGCGCCACCGAGTTCCCGCTGAATCAGGAAGTCGGCGTCGAGGGCGCGTTGCAGGCGGGACTGAAAATCACTCACGGGACATCCCGGTGGGTCTCGGACTGGATCGGGTGATGCAATGTACAGGAAGAACGGGAACCGTCGACGGTCCCGGGAGGCGGATGATGGCGTGCGCTGTGACTTCCCGCCCGCCCGGTTCCTGTTGCCCGCCCTGATGCTCGTGACGACACGTTCCCTCTTCCCGTTAAGACACGGGTTGAGACTCGGGACCAGGCGAGACACCACCCAGCGACACCAGATGAGACACCACCGGAGGCCGGAGGGTGGCGTCGCTCCTGTGACACCACAGGGTCTTTCGCACGATGCCCGGCCCGGGTTTCGGCCATGGTTCGGAGTACCTTCCGGCCGGGGCAGCCGGGGCAGCCGGGGCAGCCGGGGCAGCCGGGGCAGCCGGGGCAGCCGGGGCAGCCGGGGCAGCCGGGGCAGCCGGGGCAGCCGGGGCAGCCGAGGCAGCCGGGGCAGCCGGGGCAGCCGGGGCAGCCGGGCGCCGGGCAGACAGGCGGATGGGGCACGGGGCGGGGCCTGTGGAGGTCTGGCCGGTTGACCGTACCCACCGAGTGGACTAAGCTTAGGATTCTGTTCCGTGCCGCCTCGCATTCGGACCTGTGCTGTTGCGTGCCCTTGGTGTTTCACGCTTTCCGGCGTGTTTGTGGGCGAGGCGATCCACGTAGAAGTCGGAGTACGAACGTCCCGTCGGCCCTGCCGTCGGGCTACCAGAACCTGATGCCTACGATCAATCAGTTGGTCCGCCGCGCCCGCAAGGACGTGGTGGAGAAGTCGAAGGCGCCCGCGCTCAAGAGCAATCCGTTCAAGCGTGGCGTCTGCACCCGCGTCTATACCACGACGCCCAAGAAGCCCAACTCGGCGCTGCGCAAAGTCGCACGTGTTCGTCTCACGAACCAGCTCGAGGTCACGGCGTACATCCCCGGTGAAGGCCACAACCTGCAGGAACACTCGATCGTGCTCGTGCGCGGCGGTCGTGTGAAGGACCTGCCGGGTGTGCGTTACCACATCGTCCGCGGTACGCTCGACGCCTCGGGCGTGAACGGCCGCAATCAGAGCCGTTCGAAGTACGGCACCAAGCGTCCGAAGCCGGGTCAGGCTGCGGCTGGAGGTAAGAAGAAGTGAGCCGCCGCAAGAGCGCCGTGAAGCGCACCGTCCTCCCCGACGCGCGCTACGATAGCCAGACCGTTTCGAAGTTCATCAACTCCCTGATGATCCAGGGCAAGAAGTCCACCGCCGAAGGCATCTTCTACGGCGCGATGGACATCGTCGAAGCGAAGACCAGCCAGCCCGGTGTGGGCGTCTTCAAGCAGGCGCTGAACAACCTCAAGCCGGTCGTCGAGGTGAAGAGCCGCCGCGTCGGTGGTGCGACGTACCAGGTGCCCGTGGAAGTCCGTCAGGACCGCCGCACGGCGCTGGCCATGCGCTGGTTGATCAGCTACTCGCGTGACCGCAACGAGAAGAGCATGAAGGAGAAGCTCGCGGCCGAAGTGCTGGCCGCCTCCCGCGGCGAAGGCAATGCGATCAAGAAGAAGGAAGACACACATCGCATGGCCGAAGCCAACAAGGCGTTCGCGCACTATCGCTGGTGAGTCCACGAAGCCATCCGGCTTCGCAACGAAGGCCCCGGGAAAACTCCCGGGGCCTTCGTATTTTCCAGAATGGCGTGCCGGCCGCGTGACGCCTTCACTGGCGAAAGTGCCCGACGGCGGGCACGTTTGTAGCATGGCCATCGGGTGTGCACACCCGATCTGCAGGGGTGACGTGCGGATGATGCCGGTGACGTGATACCCCGGTCGTGCGTCCTGCAGCAGACACCCCTGCATCAGTTTCGTGACATCTGCTCCTGGAGCGGGACCGCGCTTGTCTTCCGTCCGCACATCCTTCCTCACACGCGCGCTTCTGCTCCTGGCGCTGCCGTCCGCCTTGCTGTCGACGCCGCACATTCTCGAGGCGCAGACCGGCGACAGCGCCCGTGTCGTGGCGCCGCCCGCGGCCGAGCAGCCTGCCTCGTGGCATCTGCAGGTGTCGACGTTCTACAGTTCCGCCGACAATGGCTATGGGGTCTGGCAGGGGCAGGATGCGCGTCTGCTCTATTCGTCCGCGAAGCTGAGTCCCTTCGTGAGTGTGGGCACGCAGTCCCGCCCGAATGGACGGCAGCAGGTGTACGGCGCCGGATCGTACATCAACATCGCGCCCTGGATGTACGCCATCGTCGGCATCGGCTCGGCGCCGGACAAGGGCACCGTGCTCTTTCCGAAGCTGCGCAGCGATGCGAGTGTGTTCATCGCCGTGCCGAAAGTGAAAGGCGTGCTCGTCTCCGCCGGCATAACCGATCTGCGCTACACGGACAAGCGCGCCGGCGGACAGATCGTTTCGCTGGGATCGATGGTGTATCGCGGACGCGGGATCTACAATGCCGCCGTCTTCCTCAACGAAGACCGGGCGAGCGGCGCCCGCTCGAGCGCCTGGCAGGCCGGCGGACAGTGGGGCACACAGGGGAAGTTCTGGGTGGGTGGTGGCGTCGGCTCGGGCAATGAAGCCTATCGTCTGCTGTCGACCACACCGTTCGATGCGCGATTCCGCAGTCAGTTCGTCTCCGCCTTCGCCTCCAAGTGGATCACGAAAGGCAGTGGCGTGTCGGTGCGTCTCGACTACGAGCGCAAGGTGGACGTGTTCAATCGCCAGGCGATCGGGCTGACGTATTTCATCGATTTCTGACGCGTGCCGCTCGCCGGAGAACGATGGATGGAGCGTCGGCGTCGCGCGGCATTGATCGTTGGCGCGACGGCTGCCGTCAGTCTGGTGGTCTGGCTCTTCACGAGCCATGCGGTGACGCTCTGGCGGGAACATGCCGCCTTCCTCGGCTTCGTTCTGCGGTCGTACGCCGCCGATCCCGTTCTGCATCGGATCCCCTTCCTGGTCCCGATCGGACGGTTCGACATGATGGCCAGCGTGCTCGGAATGAGCGCGACGATCATGGCCGGCATCCGTGTCGCGGGTGCCATGCGGGGAGCACCGCAGGCCGCTCCCCTGGGCTGGTTGACCGCCATGGGCGTGGGCGTGGTGCCGCCCCTGCTGATCGCTCTCGTGCGTTGGCCCGATGGTCAGGGGGCGTTCACCACACCGGTCATCGCCGGCATGCAGTTGCTCGGGGCATCGTTGGTGATCGTGATGATTCACCGGGTGGTGCCGGTGAACGTGTGGCGGGACACGCGCGAGACGGTGGACCGCGACGACGCACTCGTCGTTGCGCCATGGATACTGTGGGCACTGTCGGGAATCGCCGTCGTCTTCTGGTTGATCGTGCTCCTGGCCGGTCTCTCCGCGCTGCAGGGGTATGACTCGTTCAGCGATCACGTGGCACGTCCCGCGCGCTGGCTCGTGACGCATCGCCTGGAAACGGGCGTCGATGGCGAAGTGGTGACCTACTATCCCGGCAACTTCGAGTTGCTGGTGCGCTGGTTGCTCACCCTGGGGAGCGACCGGTTCGCGTTTCTCGCCTCGTACATGAGCAGCGTGGCCGCGCTCTGGGTGGTCTATCGTCTGGCACGGGAAATCGGTCAGTCCGTGACAGCCGCGCGCATGTCCGCGTTGGCAGCTGCCTCGCTGCAGGTGCTCGCCTATCAGAGCATCGTCGTATACAGCGACACGTTCACCGCGCTGTGCCTGCTGCTCGCGACCTGGGTGTTGTTGCTCTGGGTCCGTGGTGGTGCGCAGGATCGCCATCTCAGTTTTGCATTCGGCCTGGCGCTTGGTCTGGCCATGGGCGCGAAGTACTCTGCCGGCCCGCCGGCGTTCGTATTGACGGTGTTCTGGGCCTGGTATGCCAATCGGGGCGCGCCGCGCGATGACTTCGAGCAGCCGTTGATCGATGTGCGGTCGTTGTTGCGACAGGGCGTGTGGTATGCCGCAGGCATTCTGCCCGGCATGCTCTTCTGGTATCTGCGCAATGCCGTGCGGGACGGGAATCCGATCTATCCTCTGTCGGTCGCCGGACTGCCGGGCATCCCGCTCGGCGATCTGCTCGCGGGCGCGCCGGGTCCCCGGACGTTCCTGGAGCGGCTGGTGTACCCGTGGACGGAGACGGGGCACATTGCCGGATTCGAAACGGGGCTGGGCGCCACCGTGGCCGCCGTGGTGGTGCTCGCCGTACTCCTGGCTCCGTGGACGGGACGTGGTTCGCGTCTGCACCGGTTGCTGCTGCTGGTGTTCGTCGCGTCACTGCTGGCCTGGGTGCGCACGGGCGTGCTCGTGCCGCGCTACGGACTGTTCTCCATTCTCCTGTCGTTCGTCTTTGTCGGCAGTCTGCTGACGAGGTTCCCCTCGCGCCTGTTGCAGGGCGTGACGGCACTCGCGATCGTCGGAACGATGGCGGGACTCGGATTCGAATTGTCCGGAGGGGCGGCGTACAACATGCTGTTCCACAACGCACAGGCGCCGGTGCCCGCGGTGATCGACTCGCTGCCGCCGTCGCGCATTCTCAATCTCGCCGCGCAGCCCTCGGGATACTACGCGATGGGCGCGGACTATCGGCATCGGGTACTCACCCCCTTCCGGCATTTCACGCCCGACGATGTGAAGCGTCAGGGCTACGAGTATCTGCTCGTGCTGGAATCGGAAGAGGCGCAATACACGCAGGTCCTGCCGATGCATCTCGTCGAACGCTGGTCCCGTGCCAACTGGCCGTCCACGTCGCTCTGGCGACTGGAATAGTCTTCGAACAGCCATGGATCGCGACGCCTTTGCTCTGATGGCCGAATCCGAACGGGATCACTGGTGGTTCCGTGGCCGTCGGGATTTCATCGAGCGCGCCATCCGGCGCCTGCCACTGCCTGCGCAGGCCACGGTTCTCGATGCCGGATGCGGATCAGGTGGGAATCTGGCCCTGCTGTCGCAGTTCGGATCCCTCTACGGGTTCGAGTATGACGCCGAAGCATGCGAAGCGGCGCGGGCGCTCGGCCTGGGAACGATCGACCGCGGATCGTTGCCGGATGGCATCCCATTCGATGACCAGTCATTCGATCTGATCGGTCTCTTCGACGTGTTGGAGCATCTTCCCGCGCCGGTCGAATCGCTGCAGGCATTGCGTTCGCGGCTTTCGGTCGGTGGCGCGCTCGTCTTGACGGTGCCGGCCCTACCGTGGTTGTGGGGGCCGCACGATGAAGTGCACAACCACTATCGTCGCTATACCGAGACGACACTGCGCGCGCATCTCGCGGCGGCCGGCATGCGCGTGGAGTATCTCAGCTACATGAACATGCTCCTGCTGCCCCTGGCGATCGCGCAGCGCGTGAAGGAACGAGTGTTCGGCTATCGCGTGGAGGCGTTGCAGCCATCTTCCACCGTGAATGCGCTGCTGTACCGTCTCTGGCGTCTGGAACGTGTCTGGATTCCGGCCCGCACATTGCCCGTGGGGCTGTCCCTGATCGCCGTCGCGCGCGCTGCCTGACGATGCACGCGAGCCCGTCGCCGTCGGTACCGTCGCCGGTGTCATCGCCGGTGTCATCGTTGCCGCTGGTCCTCGTGGTCCCGTGTTACAACGAAGCCCATCGTCTCGATGGGGGGGCTTTTCAGTCGGCGCTGCAGCAGTTCCCGTGGTTGCAGCTGCTCTTTGTCGATGATGGCAGCACCGATGACACCGCGCGTGTACTCGAAACGCTGCGTGCGGCGGCACCCGATCGCATCGAACTGCTGGCGCTCGCACGGAATGGCGGCAAAGCCGAAGCCGTGCGACGGGGGCTGCTGCATGTCGCGACCATGCGACCCGACGGCCTGTGCGGCTTCTGGGATGCGGACCTGTCGGCACCGCTGACGGAGTTACCGGCACTGCGCGAGACTCTCGCCCGTCGCGACGACATCCAGTGGGTCTGGGGAATCCGTCTGCGGGCGCTCGGGCGTCACATCACCCGAAGACCTCTGCGACACTATCTCGGACGGCTCTTCGCGACGTGCAGCTCGCTGCTGCTGGGGATCGATTCGTACGACACACAATGTGGCGCCAAGCTGTTCCGGTGCTCCCCGCTACTGGAAACCGCGCTTTCGGAGCCGTTCCGTTCGCGATGGATCTTCGATGTGGAGCTCCTCACACGCGGGCAGGCGTTGCTGCAGTGCGAAGGTCGTCGCACGATCGACGATGTCGTCTATGAGCAACCGCTCGCCGAGTGGCAACATCGGGCGGGTTCGAAGGTGCGCAGTGGGGATTTTTTCCGGGCGCTCCGCGAGCTGCAATTGATTCGGGATGCCCGGGTACGCTGGCGCCGGGCGATGGCGCCAGCGAAGACGATCAGCTCACCGTCATCCCATCCGCCGCAGCCATGACGGCGCCGTAAATCGTCGCCCCAGGAAGCAGCCGCACGATGGGTGCGGTCACGGTGGTGCGCTTGCCGGCGCCCCCGATGACCGCGGCTTCGACCACCACGGCCGTCTCGGAGATGACCGGGCCGCTCACCCGCGCCCCACGTTCGATCGTCACGCGATCGCGCGCCGAAATGGATCCGACGATGACCGCGCCGTTGCGCACGATGATCTCGCCATGCGCTTTGATGGATCCGGTGATGCGCGCGCCGTCGTTCACCACGATGGAGCCGGTGGCGATGAGCGAGCCGATCAGCACGTTGCCGGCGGGAATGGACACACCGTCCTCGACACGCCAGTAGGCAGGGCCAAGCTCGCGGGCTTTCCGGGGAACGAACCGTTCATAGGCGCCCGTCGGGAGAACGGGCGTCTCCGCCGTTTCCACGTCCGTGACGCGGATGACATCCGACTCCAGACGTTCGAAGGCCACATTGGTGCCCAGGATGATCTGTCGATCGGCCGTGGCGCGCCCCCAGAGCTGACAATCGTTGGCGACTTCGAGACGTCCGCGGGAGTGCACCCAGCGCTGCACCATCGACCCCGGCGCGAGATAGATGTCCCGTTGTCCGAGCAGCGCGCGATATGTCACGTTGGGACTGCCTCGCACCGTCAGGCGGGCCAGGCACTCACTCGCCAGTTCGGTGCCCTCGGGCAGCGGCTCGCTGTCCATGAGCACGACGAACTCCTCGAAGGCGCCACGCTGTTTCGGCAGTGGCTGACCCACCGAGTGGGTGCGCACTTCCGTACCATCGGAGAGCCGGGGCGGCACCATCGTGCCAAGCAGCCCTTCGCGTGTGGCCCGTGCGGTGAACGATTCGGCGAAGTACGTGAGGTTACCGGCATCGTTGCCCACCGCATCCAGCGGAGCCGCGTCGCGGGGACGCACGAGCTCCATCACGGCGGGAATGAGCGGCACCGACATCCATACCAGCAGGGCGAGCAGGAGCAGCGCGAAGGTGAGCGTGGGCGAGGTCATGCCTTCCCCCGCGGCACGCGGGCCTCACGATGGCGCTCCGTCTTCTGCCATTGCACCGGGCGCCCACGCAGCCATGAGGCGCGGGAGAGAGAAGCGCGTCCCACGGACACCGTACTCACGAGGAAACCCAGGAACAGGAACGGCAGCATCCGGATGCGTTCACGCGATCCATCGAGACGACTGGCGGCGGCCACCTGGAAGAACGCGGCGAAATTGCCCACCGTGTTGAACGAGGAAATGGCGAGAATCGTCAGACGTCCCCACTGCGGCGGATAGCCGGCGTAGAAGAGGATGATGGTGCAGAACCAACCCATGAGCAGCACGAGCGGCACCACGAACACGCCCAGCAGCAGCACCCCGTCGATGACCTGTCCGAGCGGGAGATCGCTGCGATTGCGAATGAGCGCGCCGACGTAGCGACGCAGCGCCTGGTTGTGTCCCTTGGCCCAGCGCTTGATCTGCCGGATGCGCGACTCCCACGTCTCCGGCACTTCCTCGTAACACTCCGAGCGGTTCTGATAGACCACATCCCACCCGGCGATCACGAGGCGCACGGTGAGATCGGTGTCCTCGGCGAGCGAGTCGGTGCGCCAGCCGCCGACATTCTCGAGGGCCACGCGCCGGACACCACCCACGGTGCCGCCGTACTGCGGCACGAGGCGCAGGTTCATGCGCGCCTGCTGGTCCACCTGATACCCGCCGGCGCGTTCGAGATCGAGGAGACGCGTGAGCAGCGAGAGGCCCACGTTGAGCGGCACCACGCGTCCCATCACCGCGCCGACTTCGGGATCGAAGAACGGGGCCACCAACTGTTTGAGCAGACGCGTACCGGGTATGTAGTCGGCGTCGAAGACGAGGAAGATCTCGTCGGTGTGCATCTCCATGGCGTCGGCGAGCGCCGCGGCCTTTCCGGGCGTGCCGCCGTCCCGCAGAAAGGGGATCACGCGTCCCGGATAGTTCTCGGCGTATTCGACCAGAATCGTCCGCGTGTCGTCCGTCGACCGATCGTCGATCGGCACGATCTTGAGACGGTCTTCCGGATAGTCGCAGGTGAGCAGCGCGTCGAGCGAGTCGCGGACCACCCGCGATTCGTTGTGTGCCGGCACGAACACCACCAACGACGGCCAGTCGGCCTCCAGGATGTCCACGAACGGCTGGCGATGCTTGCCGAACAGGCGATTCAGCGTGAAGAAGTAGTGACGCAGGGTGTAGATCGCGAGGACCGTGATACACACCCAGAGACCGACGTTGGCGATGCCGACCAGCGTGGCGACGTTCATGCGCGTCCCCCCGGGTGCATGCCGAGGCGGCGCATGACGAAGTTGCCCAGCATGCCACCCAGACTCATGGCGCGCACGACGCGCGAACCGATCGGCGTGATCGCACGCACCGACTGGGGCGTGGGTGTCGGACGCGGACGGGTGGGCGGGTACCGCTCGGGCCGCGTGGGCGGACGCCGATCGACGGCATCGAGCACACCACCGGATCGCCAGCTCATGCCCCATCCATAGAGCGCCACGTAGACGAACACGTCGAGCAGCACCCCGAAGACGAGGAACAGCGTGGGCATCGCGAGGAACGATGCGCGGTGGATGATCCAGGTGTGCACGGCGGCCTGCATCGGCAGCAGGATGCTGAGGTGCACGAGCAGCAGCGTGGCCATCGTCAACTTCTGCCAGAGCAGGAAGTCGAAGATGTGAAAGGTGAACGCGACGAGAAATGGCGCGAGCACGAGAATGATCACGCCGCACACCAGCAGACCGGCGGTGTAGTCGGCCAGCGAGTAGGAGAACGGCGGCGAGGTGAAGCTGAACCAGAGCTGCGCGGTGGCCTGCAGCACGGCGAGGGCCCGCAGCAGATACCCCACCGGCAGCAGACGCCCGCGCATGAACATGCCGGCCACGAAGGCGATGCCGGTGAGCAGCCAGCCGGTCATGAGATCGAGTCGCTGCGGCCACTCGGCCGGCGCCGTGAAATACGGAATGGCCACGCCCAGCGGGCCAACCTCGAACACGCGGGTCGCCACCATGCCCGGCAGCCCGAGCGGTTCACGGATGGCGTTGAAAAAATCGCGCCACAGGCCCATGAGCGGATCGAGCAGTGCGATCATCGCCACCGCGAACATGAGTGGCAGCACGACGAGATCGATGAGCAGAGACCATGACACTTCGAGACCGATCATGGCCCGGTGCGGCGCGATGCGACCACCGCGGAATCCACGATCCCGCAGTTCGCTGATACGACGGGTCGGACTACCGGTTACGCGCGACACCGACGGTTACTCCGTGTGCAGAGATTGAGAAGGACTGAACCCACGTTCATGCGCCGACCGCGAGCCGCTGCAGCGTGGCGTTGACCTGCTGATGATCGAGCCGCCGCGGGCCGCGCCGTTCCGTCGGATTGCGCAGCAGACCATCGACGACATCGGCGATACGTTGCGCCGCGAGACCGTCTCCGAACGGATTGACGCCGCTGGACCGTGCCTGGTAGAGCGCCGGATCGGTCAGCAGCGCCTCGGTGCGGGCGAGAATGGTGGCGGTGTCGGTGCCGACCAGTTCACCGAATCCGGCGTGCACCACCTCGGGGCGCTCGGTCGTATCGCGCAGGATGAGAATGGGCTTGCCGAAGGAAGGGACTTCTTCCTGGATGCCACCGGAATCGGAGAGCACGAAGTGCGAGCGGCGAATCAGCTCCAGCAACTCCGGATAGGGGAGCGGGTCGAGCAGATGAATGCGCGGGGTCTTGCCAAGGCGCGCGAAGACCACGTCGCGCACGCGCGGATTGAGGTGGACGGGGAACGCGATCTCCACCTGTTCGTGGCGCTGCACGATGCTCTCCAGCGCATCGCAGATGGCGTCGAGGTGTTCCCCCAGCGATTCGCGGCGATGCACCGTGGTGAGCAGCACACGTCCGTCGCCCC
This sequence comes from Gemmatimonas aurantiaca, assembly GCF_037190085.1. Taxonomy (NCBI): domain Bacteria; kingdom Pseudomonadati; phylum Gemmatimonadota; class Gemmatimonadia; order Gemmatimonadales; family Gemmatimonadaceae; genus Gemmatimonas; species Gemmatimonas aurantiaca. Next base: position 172,483 of record NZ_JBBCJO010000009.1, on the reverse strand, counting down.
ACGGAATGGTGTTCAGCACTTCGGTGTCGAAGCGCTCGCGCGGCGGCACCATGTGAAGTGCGTCGACCACCGTGTTGCCGGTGACGAAGATATCGCTCTCGGGGATGCCTTCGGAGATCAGATTGTTGCGCGCTTCGTTGGTTGGCGCGAAGTGCACATTGGCGGTGCAGGTCGCGATGCGGCGGTTCACTTCCTCGGGGAAGGGGCTCGACAGATCGAAGGAGCGCAGCCCGGCTTCGATGTGTCCGATGGGCACGCCCTGATAGAAACCGGCGAGGCAGGCGGCGGTGACCGTGGAGGTGTCGCCCTGCACGAGGAGGAAATCCGGACGATGCTCGAGGAAACACTCGGTGAGGGCGGCCATCGCACGCGATGTGAACACCCCGAGATTCTGACCGTTCTGCATGAGGCCGAGATCGATGTCGGGGACGATCCCGAACACATCGAGGGCCTGCTTGAGCATTTCGCGGTGCTGTGTCGTCGCCACGACCAGTGGCGTGAGAAACGGGTGTGACTGCATGGCCTTCACGACGGGCGCCATCTTGATGGCTTCCGGTCGTGTGCCGATGACGATGCACACCTTGTGTGGAGCAGAGGCGACGGGCATCAGCAATCAGGAACGTGGTGTGCCCACCAAGGTCACCATCCGGTGACACCTGTGGCTGTGCGAGTGGTGACGACCGGCCGTGGGCCTGGTCACGGTCCCGGTCGTGGTATCACAGCGTGTGAGCATCGTCGGCGTCCGATGCGACGGACGTTTGGGACGACCGTCACAATGCGAGCGTTGTGCAATATGGCACGCCGACGGAGCGGTAGTGAGGGCGAATCCTGACAAACACCACGGCAAACGCAACGCGCCCCCCGTCGGGTGACGGGGGGCGCGTTGCGTTTCTGGAATGCGGGTCGGTCAGACCTGCTTCACGCCTGCTGCTTGCGCCGACGACGCGACACCCAGCCGAGGGCGAGGAGGCCCGTGCCCATGAGCGCGTAGGTGGACGGCTCGGGAACGACGGTGCCGGCGGCGCCGACGGTGAAGCCGTGCCAGTTCTCGTCGGTGTTCACCGTGAAGGCCAGCGAGGTGAAGGTGCCCTTGAACTGGATGACGCCACTGAACTCCTGACCCACCAACTGGGTGTAGGTCTGCGACAGATCGAATGAGGTCACGCTGTTGTTCCAATACGGCGGCGCGCCATTCGGATCGTTGTAGGAGAGGATCGTGAACTCGAGATCGCCGAAATCGTAGATCACCGGGTACTGCCCGTTGCCGACGCTGATGAACGCGATGTACGGATCGATGACGGCCTGACTGAAGGTCAGCGCGCCGGAACGCTGCTGGCGATTCACGACGTTGACGACCTGCACGAACGAGGCGTTGTCGGGCGCCGGATTGTAAACGTTGGCCGGCGCAAAGTAGTTCTGCGCGGGGCCACCGAGTCCCCAGCCGGCATCGGCGGGCTGGCAGGCGTTCAGATCCTTATCGTAGACGGCGTTGTAGGGACCCGTGTAGCTCACGGTCGCCGAGCCGAGTGATCCCGTGGCCGCGCCGCCGCAGTTGGCGGTCCACGACGCCCACACTTGCGCCGACAGGGCGCTGGGGAGGGCGAGGATGGCGGCAGTTGTCGCGAGCGTCAGGAGCTTCTTCATGGTGTGTGGCCTCATAGGCGCAAGATAGCGAAGTGGCGCAACGCACAGAAGCGGTGCCACGACCCCGGTCAGTGCATTCGGCGTACCAGCGCCGATCCCATCCGTGGAACGATGTGGTTTGGCATCACTTCCCCTGGTAGAGTCTGTTATGCCAAAACTCAACTAAACTATTGCCGTTAATGATGATATATGGACGGGCACGCTTGCCTGGCTGTCACAATTTCCGCCATTGGCACCGGAATGTTGCGTATGGTTGAGTGTTGCAACTGCAGCACGGGTGTTACGAACGCCGCAGGAACTGTTGTGTCGGTGCATCAGTTGGTGCGGCAGTCGAGGTGGCGGGCCCGAGCCGCTGGCGGGTGAGGTCGGGCGTGTCGGCGCCCGCGGCCGCCGGTCGCGGGCCTCTCCGGACTGCAGTCGTGAAGATTGGCACCTCTAACTTGAAGACTGCGCGCTGAACATTGCGCCGGACCCCGGGTTGACTTGCTCATCCGGCTCGGTCATCTTAGGTGACTGTCGCAAAACGCCTGGTCTCATCCACCGGGGTTTCGACACCCAGTTGTCTCCCAGTTGTCGTCGGCGATCTGCGGCCGACTCCTATGGGCCACGGCTTCTCCAGCGTGGGGCACCGGACGAATGCCACGGGACCTTCGGTCCCGTCGTCTTCATCCGGAACGCTGTACCGGCGGTGCTTCCGCGATGGACGCGCCGCTCCCGACAAACAACGCAGCCAATTCAACGTCGTGCCTGGAGTCCGCAGTTCTTCGGGTTCGACGCGCCTGGGTCCCCACTCGTGCAGCAGCGGCGAGCGTACCCGGCGACAGCGGATGGATACCACTCCCGCGCTACGGCGGGAGGTTTGGTCCAGCCGTTTTTTTGCTGGTCCACTTCGTTCACTACACCGGCGCCGTTCCGGCGACGCTTTCCGAAGACTATGGCGCGTACGACCCCGCTCGAGCACTACCGCAATATCGGCATCATGGCCCACATCGATGCCGGGAAGACGACCACCACGGAGCGCATCCTCTTCTACACGGGGAAGTCGCACAAGGTGGGTGAAGTCCATGATGGCGCGGCCACCATGGACTGGATGGAGCAGGAGCAGGAGCGTGGCATCACGATCACGTCCGCTGCCACCACCTGCTTCTGGAAGCGTCATGGCCAGAGCGACAAGACGGGCGACGGTCCCGAGTATCGCATCAACATCATCGACACCCCGGGCCACGTCGACTTCACGGTCGAAGTGGAGCGCTCGTTGCGCGTGCTCGACGGTGCGGTGACGCTGCTCGACTCGGTGGCCGGTGTGGAGCCGCAGACGGAAACGGTGTGGCGTCAGGCCGACCGTTATCGTGTGCCGCGCATGGTGTTCGCCAACAAGATGGACCGGGTCGGCGCGAACTTTCAGCGCTGCCTGGACATGATCCGCGACCGCCTGACCAAGCGCGCCTTCGCGCTGGCGCTGCCGGTCGGGTCGGGCGAGACGTTCACGGGACACATCGACGTCATCGAACGCAAACAGTACATCTTCCACGAAGAGACGCTGGGCAAGACGTTCTCGGTGGTGGATGTGCCGGAAGACTTCCGCGATGCCTGTGAACTGGCGCGCCATGAAGCCGTCGAAGCGGCCGTCGAACACGACGAAGTGCTGATGGAGAAGTACCTGGCCGGTGAGGAGCTCAGCGTGGCCGAGATCCGCAGTGCGATCCGCAAGGCGACGCTGGCGATGGAGTTCGTGCCGGTGCTGTGCGGGGCGTCCTTCAAGAACAAGGGCACCCAGGCGCTGCTCGACGCGGTGCTCGACTACCTGCCGTCGCCCATCGACGTGCCGGCCATCGAGGGCCATCTGCCGCACCACGACGAGACGAAGGACACGCGTCTGGTCTCGGACAGCGCGCCGTTCGCGGCGCTGGCGTTCAAGATCGCGACCGATCCGTTCGTCGGAAAGCTGACGTTCTTCCGGGTGTACTCGGGTGTGCTCGCGTCGGGCAGCTACGTCTACAACAGCACGAAGGACAAGCGCGAGCGGGTCGGCCGTCTCCTCCAGATGCACGCCAACAAGCGTGACGAAATCGAGGAAGTGCGCGCCGGCGACATCGCGGCCGCCATCGGGCTCAAGGACACGCGGACGGGCGACACGCTCTGCAGCGAGGACGATCCCATCATCCTCGAGGCGATGAAGTTCCCGAACCCCGTCATCGACGTGGCCATCGAGCCGAAGACGAAGGCGGACCAGGACAAGCTCGCGATCGCCCTCGCCAAGCTGGCCGAGGAAGATCCGACGTTCCGCGTGCGTTCCGACGCCGAGACCAGCCAGACGATCATCGCCGGCATGGGCGAGCTGCATCTCGAGATCATCGTCGATCGCATGATGCGCGAGTTCAAGGTCGACGCGAACGTGGGACGCCCGCAGGTGGCCTACCGCGAAACGATCAAGAAGCGCGTCGAGAAGATCGAGGGCAAGTTCGTCCGGCAGTCGGGCGGCAAGGGTCAGTACGGCCACGTCGTCATCAACATGGAGCCGTCCGAACAGGGCCAGGGCTTCGTGTTCGAGGACAAGATCGTGGGTGGTGTCATTCCGCGTGAGTACATCGGACCGGTGGAGCAGGGCATCAAGGAAGCGCTCGAGACGGGCGTTCTGGCCGGCTACCCGGTGGTCGACGTGAAGGTGCAGCTCACCTTCGGGTCGTACCACGAAGTCGACTCGTCGGAAATGGCGTTCAAGATTGCCGGGTCGATGGCGTTCAAGGAGGCGGCCAAGGCGGCCAGCCCCTGCCTGCTCGAGCCGGTGATGAAGGTCGAGGTCGTGAGCCCCGAAGCGTACATGGGCGACGTCCTCGGCGATCTCTCCTCGCGGCGCGGCAAGATCGGCGGCATGACGCAGCGTGGCGAGGCGCAGGTGATCTCGGCGACCGTGCCGCTTGCCGAGATGTTCGGTTACTCGACCCGTCTGCGCAGCATGTCGCAGGGGCGAGCGGTCTACTCGATGGAGTTCTCGCACTACGAAGAAGTGCCGAAGTCGAAGGCCGAAGAGATCATCAGCAAGGTGAAGGCGTAAGCCTCACCCACTCATTCACTACCCAACACAGATTCCGAACCATGGGCAAGGCAAAGTTCGAGCGGAACAAGCCGCACGTGAACGTGGGAACGATCGGCCACGTCGATCACGGCAAGACCACCACGACGGCCGCTCTCACGAAGATCTCGGCGGACAAGGGCTACGGCACCAAGTACATCGCGTACGATGAAGTCGCCAAGGCCTCCGAGTCGCAGGGTCGCCGCGACAGCACGAAGATCCTGACGATCGCCACGTCGCACGTCGAATACGAGACGGAAAACCGTCACTACGCGCACGTCGATTGCCCGGGCCACGCCGACTACGTGAAGAACATGATCACGGGTGCCGCGCAGATGGACGGCGCGATCCTGGTGGTCTCGGCCGTGGACGGTCCGATGCCGCAGACGCGTGAGCACATCCTCCTGGCTCGCCAGGTGAACGTGCCCTCGGTCGTCGTGTTCCTCAACAAGTGCGACCTCGTCGAAGACGAAGAGCTCCTCGACCTCGTCGAGCTCGAAGTCCGCGAGCTGCTCTCGAAGTACAACTATCCTGGCGACGACGCCCCGGTCATCCGTGGCTCGGCGATCAACGCGATCAACGGCGACCCGAAGTGGGTGGCCGAGTTCATGAAGCTGTACGAAGCGCTCGACACGTACATCCCGGAGCCGGTGCGTGAAGTCGACAAGCCGTTCCTGCTCCCGGTCGAAGACGTGTTCTCGATCACGGGTCGTGGTACGGTGGCGACGGGTCGTATCGAACGCGGCATCGTGAAGGTCGGCGAGGAAGTGCAGCTCGTCGGCTACAACGCCGAGAAGAAGACGATCGTCACGGGCGTCGAGATGTTCCGCAAGCTGCTGGACGAAGGCCAGGCCGGTGACAACGTCGGTCTCCTCCTCCGTGGCGTGGACAAGAAGGAAATCGAACGCGGCATGGTGCTCGCCAAGCCGGGCTCGATCAAGCCGCACACGAAGTTCGCGTCGGAAGTGTACGTCCTCACGAAGGAAGAAGGCGGCCGTCACACGCCGTTCTTCAAGGGCTACCGTCCGCAGTTCTACTTCCGCACGACGGACGTGACGGGCACGATCGAATTGCCGGAAGGCATGGAGATGGTGATGCCGGGCGACAACGTGCAGATGGTGATCGAGCTGATCATCCCGATCGCCATGGAAGAGCAGCTGCGCTTCGCCATCCGCGAGGGCGGCCGCACGGTCGGCGCCGGCGTGGTCACGAAGATCCTCGCCTAATCACGGAACAGGGCGCGCGCGGCGGTCCACGGACTGCCGCGCGCGACCGGTTCACAGACGGAACTCAGATGGCTGGCCGCATTCGCATTCGCCTCAAGGCTTTCGACCACGCCGTGATCGATCAGGCGTCGGCGGACATCGTCCGCACCGCCGAGAAGACCGGCGCGTCGGTCTCGGGGCCGATCCCGCTCCCGACCAAGACGCAGCGTTGGACGGTGCTCCGTTCGCCGCACGTCGACAAGAAGTCGCGTGAGCAGTTCGAACTGAAGACGCACAAGCGCGTGATCGACATTCTCGACTCCCGCGCGGGCACGGTGGACGCGCTCACGAAGCTGGATCTTCCGGCGGGCGTGGACGTCGAGATCAAGGTCGAGTAGTTCGCAGGACGGCAGTACCCCGCAGGTCCGCAGGATCCGCAACAGGCAGGACGACAGTGTTCACGCCGCGCATGGTCTCCCCGGAGATCGCGGCGCGTACCGATGGGGCTGCACAGGGCGGTCCCATCCACAGTCCAACGGTGACGTTCCGACGTCCCGCGACTCGTACGGAGTGAGTCATTTCATGATCGGTATCATCGGCAGGAAGCTGGGGATGACCCAGCTGTTCAACGAGCAGGGGCAGCAGGTGCCCTGCACCGTGGTGGAGGCCACGCCGAACCCCGTCACCAAGGTGACGTCGGCGGCTCAGGCGGGCTTCGTGGCGGTGGAGCTCGGTTTCGGGGCGCAGCGTCTGGCGCGTCCCAACAAGAAAGGTGAGAAGACCCCGAAGGGTCATCGCGCGAGCAAGGCGGAAGTCGGCCACGCGAAGAAGGCGGGACTGGAGGCGCCCCCGGCGGTGCTGAAGAGCTTCCGTCTGGACGACGCCCCGGGGAAGAACCCCGAGATCCCGTCGTACGGCCTCGGGGACACGATCACGGTGGAGATCTTCACGCCGGGTGAACGCGTGAAGGTCACGGGCACGTCGAAGGGTCGTGGCTTCCAGGGTGTGGTGAAGCGTCACGGCTTCGGCGGCGGTCCGAACACGCACGGCAATACGAAGCACCGCAAGCCCGGCTCCATCGGCGCGGGCACGGACCCGTCGCGCGTGATCAAGGGCAAGAAGATGCCCGGTCACTACGGCGCGGCGCAGCATACGGCGCTCAATATCCGCATCGAGAAGGTGGACGCCGAGCGGAACCTCATTTATCTGCGCGGCAGCGTGGCGGGGCCGACGAACGGCATCGTCTTCGTGCGGAAGCAGGGCTGATCATGACGACGGAAACCAAGACCTTCGAGGCGCCGCTGTATTCGGCGCAGGGGAAGCAGGGCGGCACGCGCCAGCTCCCCGAGGGCACGTTCGACGGCATCGTCAACGTGCCGGTCATGCACCAGGCGGTGAAGGCGTTTCTCGCCAACCGTCGTCAGGGCACGGCCAAGACCAAGACGCGCGGGGAAGTGACGGGCGGTAACCAGAAGCCGTGGAAGCAGAAAGGCACCGGTCGCGCCCGTCAGGGCTCGACGCGCGCGCCGAACTGGCCGGGCGGCGGTACGGTGTTCGGCCCGCAGCCGCGCAGTTACACGCAGATCGTGCCGAAGCAGGTGCGCGTGCTGGCGCGCAAGAGCGCGCTGAACGCGCGGGCCCGGGAGAACGCCGTGGTCGTGGTGGAAGCGCTGAACTTCAGCGCCCCCAAGACCCAGGCGATGACGGACCTGCTTACGAAGCTCGGCGTGGCCGGAAAGAAGGTGCTGGTACTGACGGACGGCGTGAAGCCGAACGTGTACCTCAGCGCCCGCAACCTCGGTCAGGCGCACGTGATGCCCTACAGCGACGCGAACACGTATCACATCCTCTGGTCGGATGTGGTGGTGATCGAATCGTCGGCGCTCACCCAGACCCAGGCGGAGGGCTAAGCGATGGCCACCCTGCATCGCACCATCGTGCGCCCGATCATCACGGAGCGCACCTCGGCCGCCTATCAGGATCGCGGCGAGTACACGTTCGAGGTGGCGCCCGACGCCACGAAGCTGAACATCAAGGAGGCCGTCGAGCGCCTCTTCGGTGTGAAGGTCACCGGCGTCTGGACGTCGAATGCGCGCGGCAAGGCGCGGCGCGTCGGGCAGTCCATCGGACGCCGTCCACATACCAAGAAGGCGATCGTGAAGCTGCGTGACGGCGACACCATCGCGATCTTCGAGGGCTGAGTCGCATGGGTATCCGTCAGTTCAAGCCGGTCAGCAAGGCCTCGCGCTTCCGCTCGGTGTCCGATTTTGCCGAGATCACGCGCTCGACGCCCGAGAAGTCGCTCACGGAGTCGCTCAAGAAGTCGGGCGGTCGTGACAATCATGGCCACATCTCGATGCGCCGCATCGGTGGTGGGCACAAGCGCAAGTACCGCATCATCGATTTCAAGCGCGACAAGCACGGCATCGCCGGCACGGTGGCGCACATCGAGTACGATCCGAACCGCTCGGCGCGCATCGCGCTGATCGAGTACGCGGACGGCGAGAAGCGCTACATCCTGCATCCGAAGGGACTCAAGCAGGGTGACACGGTGGTCGCGGGCCCGGGCAGCGATGTGCGCACGGGCAATGCGATGCCGCTCAAGGAAGTGCCGCTCGGCACGTCGGTGCACAACATCGAGCTCAAGATCGGCAAGGGCGGCCAGATGGCCCGCTCGGCCGGCACCTTCGCCCAGGTCGTGGCGAAGGAAGGCGACTACGTGACGCTGCGTCTGGCTTCCACGGAAATGCGCCTCGTGCACGGCAACTGCGTGGCGACGATCGGCGAAGTGGGCAACGCCGAACACGAGCTGCAGTCGCACGGCAAGGCGGGCAAGAGCCGCTGGCTCGGCAAGCGCCCGAAGGTGCGTGGTGAAGTGATGAACCCGGTCGATCACCCGCACGGTGGTCGCACCCGCGGTGGTCGCAACGTGGTGAGCCCGTGGGGCAAGAAGGAAGGCGTCAAGACGCGCAACAAGAAGAAGGCGTCGCAGCGTCTCATCGTGCGCGGCCGCAAGCGCGGCCGGGCGACGCAGTAACCGCCAGGCGAGACGAGAACCGATATGTCGAGAAGCATCAAGAAGGGTCCGTTCGTCGCTGAGCGCCTGGAGGCGAAGGTGGTGGCGATGAACGCCAAGAGCGAGAAGAAGGTCGTGAAGACCTGGTCGCGCGCCAGCACGATTCTCCCCGAGTTCGTGGGCCACACGTTCGCGGTGCACAACGGGAACAAGTTCATCCCGGTGTACGTGACGGAAAACATGGTGGGTCACAAGCTGGGCGAGTTCTCGCCGACGCGTCTGTTCCGCGGCCACGCGGGGCAGAAGGCGGACGCGAAGAAGAAGGGAGGCAAGTAAGCCATGGCCAAGGCCACGAAGACGGGGATCGAGGCGCGCGCGATTCAGCGCACGACGCGGCAGTCCCCCTACAAGATGCGGCTGGTCATCGACCAGATCCGCGGACAGCGCGTCAACGAGGCGCTGGCGCTGTTGAAGTTTTCGAAGAAACACGCGGCGGAGCAGATCGAGAAGACGCTCAACAGCGCCGTCGCGAACGCGGAGCAGGCGGCCCGTGCCGCCAACCTGTCGCTGGATGTCGACACGTTGGTGATCACGAAGGCCATCGTGAACGAGGGGCCGAAGCTCAAGCGCTGGACGCCGGCGGCCATGGGCCGTGCGACGCCGATGCTGAAGCGAACGAGCCACGTGGAGATCGTCGTGACGGAGGCGGTGCGCTAATGGGACAGAAGACGAATCCGATCGGGTTCCGCCTCGGGGTCACGAAGAACTGGCGGTCGACCTGGTACGCGAAGAAGGAGATGCCGGCGCTGCTCAAGGAAGACGCGCTGCTCCGGAAGTACCTCAAGGCCCGTCTCGACAACGCGGCGATCTCGGATGTGACGATCGAACGCAAGCCGGGGAAGGTCGTGGTGACGATCCACACCGGCCGTCCGGGCGTGGTGATCGGCAAGAAGGGCGCCGAGGTGGACAAGCTGCGTGACGAGCTCGCGCAGCTGACGGGGAAGGAAGTCGGCATCAACGTCGAGGAGATCAAGCGTCCGGAAGTCGAGGCGCAGCTCGTCGCCGACAACATCGCCGCGCAGCTCTCGCAGCGTATCTCGTTCCGTCGCGCCATGAAGCGCGCCGTGCAGAGCGCGATGCGGATGGGCGCGCTGGGCATCAAGGTGAAGGCCGGCGGCCGCCTGGGCGGGGCCGAGATCGCGCGCGTGGAAGGGTACATGGAAGGCCGGGTGCCCCTTCATACGCTGCGCGCCGACATCGACTACGCGACGAGCACCGCGAAGACCACCTACGGCACCATCGGTGTGAAGGTGTGGATCTTCAAGGGCGAGATCGTGGAAGATCGTCGCGGCAAGACCTACTCGACCGGCGTCTGAGGAGACTGAACGATGCTGAGTCCGAAGCGGGTCAAGTTCCGCAAGATGTTCAAGGGCCGCACGACCGGCCTGGCGCACCGTGGGTCCGACGTGTCGTTCGGCGCGTACGGCCTGCAGGCGCTCGAGCCGGGCTGGGTGACGAGCCGGCAGATCGAAGCGTGCCGCGTCGCGATGACGCGTCACATCAAGCGTGGCGGCAAGGTGTGGATCCGGATTTTCCCGGACAAGCCGATCACGAAGAAGCCGGCCGAAACCCGCATGGGCAAGGGTAAGGGTTCGCCGGAGTTGTGGGTGGCGGTGGTGAAGCCGGGCCGGGTGATGTTCGAGATCGAAGGCGTGTCGAAGGAACTGGCCGAGACGGCCATGGGCCTGGCCGCCGCGAAGCTCGGCGTGAAGACCAAGTTCGTGGCGCGCGAGGAGGCGGTGACCAATGAAGGCTGAAGAAATCCGCGGACTCGCTGACGACGAACTCGTCACCCGCATCGCGGAACTCGAGGAGGAGCGATTCCGTCTCCGGTTCCGCAGCGGCACCGAAGCGCTGGAAGAGCCGCTGCGGCTGCGCAGCATCCGCAGGGACATCGCGCGCCTGAAGACGGTGCAGCGGGAGCGTCAGCTCCCCGCCCGTGGCCGCTAACCGGAATCCGATCGATGGCTGAACAGAACAACGCGAGCGTCGCGCAGAACGGCGCCTCCGAACGGACGGCGCGCAAGGTGCGCGTGGGTCTCGTCGTGAGCGACAAGATGGACAAGACGGTGGTCGTGAAGATCGACCGCCGCATGCCGCACCCCCAGTACGGCAAGATGGTGACGCGGACCCGCAAGCTGAAAGCGCACGACGAGGAGAACTCGGCGAAGCTCGGCGACACGGTGCGTATCATGGAGACCCGGCCCTTGTCGAAGGACAAGCGGTGGCGCGTGGTCGAGATCGTCGAACGCGCACGCTGAGGTAACGGACCATGATTCAGCAGGAATCCGTGGTGAAGGTCGCGGACAACAGTGGCGCCAAGCGCGCGCTGGTGATCCGGGTGCTGGGCGGCACGCGCCGTCGCTACGCCGGCCTGGGCGACCGGGTCATCGTGGCGGTGAAGGACGCACTGCCGAACGGCACGGTGAAGAAGTCCGACGTGGCCAAGGCCGTGGTGGTGCGCACGGTGAAGGAGACGCGCCGCAAGGATGGCAGCTACATCCGCTTCGATGAAAACGCCGTCGTGATCATCAACGACAACGGCGAACCGAAGGCGACGCGTATCTTCGGCCCCGTGGCGCGCGAGCTCCGCGAGAAGCGCTACATGAAGATCGTCTCGCTGGCACCCGAGGTGCTCTGAGATGCGAAAGAACGTGTACTACAAGACGGATCGCGGCCAGCGCCTCGGCGCGGCTCGCCACGCCCTCAAGGCGTCGCGCGAAGTGATCCACGTGACGAAGGGTGATACCATCCGCGTGATGCGTGGCGACGACAAGGGGAAGGAGGGCAAGGTCCTCCAGGTCTACCCCAAGACGGGCCGCATCAAGGTGGAAGGCATCAACATCGTGAAGAAGCACCGCAAGGCGCGCACGGCGGAGGAGCAGAGCGGCATCATCGAGATGGCCGCACCCTTCCACGCGTCGAACGTGATGCTGCTCGATTCGAAGACCGGCAAGCCGACCCGCACCAAGGTGCGGATCGACAAGGACGGCACGAAGGAGCGCGTCGGCGTGAAGAGCGGTGAAGTCATTCCCCGCGCGCGCTGACCGGAGCAAGAACGATGGCGACCAAGGAAAAGGGCGCCGCCAAGGGCGGCGCGAAGGGTGGAGCAAAGAGCGGCACGAAGGCCGGCGCTGCCAAGGGCGGCGCGGGCCAGAAGGGTGGCGGCAAGGGCGGCAAGCAGGCCGGCCAGCCGCGGCAGGCCGTGGACTTCACGAAGCGGGAACATGCCGGTGCCGGATTGCCGGTGGCGGCCCCGCGTCTGAAGGCCTACTACGAAAACACCGTGCGCGCGTCGCTGGCCAAGCAGTTCGGCTTCGACAACCCGCATCAGATCCCCACGCTCACGAAGATCGTGATCAACTGCGGCGTGGGCGAGGCGGTGAAGCAGCCCAAGCTGCTCGACGTGGTGGTGGAAGAGCTCGCGCTGATCTCCGGCCAGAAGCCGGTGCGCCGCAAGGCGAAGAAGTCGGTCGCGAACTTCGGTCTCCGGGAAGGTCAGGAGATCGGCGCGTCGGTGACGATGCGTGGCGCGAAGATGTGGGAGTTCCTCGATCGCTTCGTGACGGTGGCGTGCCCGCGTATCCGCGATTTCCGCGGACTCGGCACCAAGTCGTTCGACGGTCGTGGCAACTACACGCTCGGCATCAAGGAGCAGATGATCTTCCCCGAGATCAACTACGACATGGTCGAGCAGATCCACGGCATGGACATCACGTTCGTGACGACGGCATCCAAGGATGCGCACGCGTTTGCGCTGCTGCATCAGCTGGGTATGCCGTTCCGTGGCGACGACAAGCCGGTGACGCCCAAGGTGGCGCAGCCGAGCGCGGCCTGACCGGACACCAGGACTCAGAACGATGGCAAAGACGAGCAAGTTGGCCCGGAATGCGCAGCGCGCGGAGCTGGTGCAGCGCTATGCCCAGAAGCGCGCGGCGCTCAAGGCCACGATCAGCAATCCGAAGAGCACGCCGGAAGAAGTGCAGGCCGCGGTGAACGCGCTGCACAAGCTGCCGCGTGATTCGTCGAAGACCCGTGTGCGCAACCGCTGCAACATCAGCGGTCGTCCGCGGGCGTATCTCCGGCACTTCGGCCTGAGCCGCCTCGCGCTGCGCGAGATGGCCCTCAACGGCTTGATTCCGGGCGTCCGGAAGGCGAGCTGGTAACCATTCACTTCCTACAGGTCCGCCTGGCGCGGATACCATAGGAGACTTTCGAGAGCATGAGCCTCAACGACCCCATTGCCGACATGCTGACGCGCCTCCGCAACGCGTGTGCCTCCAAGCACCGCCGCGTCGACATGCCGGTATCGAAGATCAAGATCGAGATCGCGCGCATCCTGAAGGAGAACGCCTTCATCCAGGATTACCGCACGGTCGACCTCGAGGACGGCAAGTCCGTGCTGCGAGTGATTCTGAAGTACGCACACGGCGGCCAGTCGGTGATCCGTGAAGCGCGCCGCATCTCCACGCCCGGCCTGCGCAAGTACGTCGGCGTGACCGAGATCCCGCGGGTGCGCAACGGCCTCGGCATGGCCATCCTCAGCACGTCGAAGGGGATCATGTCGGATCGTGATGCGCGCTCCGCCAACACGGGCGGCGAACTGCTCGCCCTCGTCTGGTAAGGAGACCGCATTCATGTCACGTATCGGTAAGCGCCCGATCCCGGTTCCGGCCGGGGTGACCGTGGCGATCGACGGCAGCGCATTGACGGTGAAGGGGCCGAAGGGAGAACTCTCCCGCGTGCTGCCCGCCGACATGGTGCTGTCGCAGGAAGGGGCGGAGCTCCTGGTGAAGCGCCCGTCGGACGAGGAACGCCACAAGGCGCTCCATGGCCTGACGCGCACGCTCGTGGCCAACATGGTCGAAGGCGTCACCAAGGGCTTCACGCGCACGCTGGAAATCACGGGCGTCGGCTACAAGGCCGAGATCAAGCCCTACGGCGCGCTGCTGTCGCTCGGCTTCTCGCATCAGATCGAGTACAAGGCGCCGGAAGGCGTGAAGATCAGCGCGCCGAATCCCACCACGGTGGTGATCGAAGGCGCGAGCAAGGAACACGTGGGTCAGGTCGCCGCGGAGATTCGCAGTCTGCGCAAGCCCGAGCCGTACAAGGGCAAGGGCGTCAAGTACCAGGGCGAAGTCATCCGGCGCAAGGCCGGCAAGGCGGGAGGCAAGTAATGGCCAAGATCGCGATCCCGCGTACGAACGCGGAACGGCGCAAGCGCCGTCACCTGCGGGTGCGCAAGGCGGTATCGGGGACGGCGGAGCGTCCGCGTCTCGTCGTGTTCCGCTCGCTGAAGCATATCTATGCCCAGGTCGTGGACGACGTCGCGCAGCGCACGCTGCTGACAGTCGGCGACGAGGGGATGAGCGGCACGAAGTCGGAGCGCGCGCTCGCCGTCGGCAAGGCCGCGGCGGAGAAGGCGAAGGCGGCCGGCATCTCGAAGGTGGTCTTCGACCGCGCTGGTTACCAGTACCATGGCCGTGTGAAGGCCGTTGCCGAAGGCGCCCGAGAGGGCGGCCTGGAGTTCTGATCATGGCAGACGCACAGAATCAGGGTGGCGCTCCGGCGCCGCGTGGTGGTGGACGCGGTGGCCCGGGTGGCGGCCGTGGACGTGGTGGCCCGGGCGGCGGCCGTGGCCGTGGCCCCGGCGGACCCGGCGGCGGTCGTGGTCGTGGACCCGGCGGCGAAGGCGGTCAGGGTGGACGTGACGGCCGTGGCCGTGGTCCGGACCGTGGCGCGCAGCAGGAGCGCGAACAGAGCGATCTCGTCGAAAACGTGATCGCGATCAATCGCGTGGCGAAGGTCGTGAAGGGTGGCCGTCGCTTCTCCTTCAACGCGCTCGTGGCCGTCGGCGACGGACAGGGCAAGGTGGGCTTTGCCACCGGCAAGGCGAACGAAGTGTCGGAAGCGGTCCGCAAGGCCGTCGATGCGGCGCGGCGCAGCATGGTGGCGATCCCGCTCACCGGCTCGACGATCCCGCACGAGGTGGTGGGCAAGCATGGCGCCGGCAAGGTGCTCATGAAGCCTGCTGCGCCCGGTGCCGGTGTGATCGCCGGTGGCGCCGTGCGTGCCGTGCTCGAGTGCGCGGGCATCCACGACATTCTCACGAAGTCGCTGGGTTCGACCAATCCGCACAACATGGTTCGTGCGGCGATCGATGGTCTGACGCACCTCATCACCGTCGAACAGGCGGCGAAGGAGCGCGGGCTCGAACCGTCGCAGATCGGGTACAAGTCGCGTGCGAAGGCGCGCACCGAGATCCATGATCCCCGCAAGGCGGCCGTGGTCGGGGCCGCTCCGGCCGCAGCCGCAACGGCTGCAGAGGTGGCATAATGCCGCGGACATTCGTGTGGCATCCGTCCAAGGGCCCGGCCAAGGTGCCGAAGCTCGAGGCGCCCGGGAACGGGAAGCTCAAGATCACGCAGGTGCGCAGTGCCATCGGCCATTCGTGGCGGATGCGCGCGACGCTTGCGGCGCTCGGCCTGCGGCATCACCAGGCCAGCGTCGTGCAGCAGGATTCCGCCTCGCTGCGCGGTCAGCTCAAGAAGGTCCGTCACCTGGTCCAGGTGACGGCCGTGGAGGAGTAAGCACGTGGCGAACAATTCAGGCGCCGAAGGCGTCGAGAAGATCGGCCTGCACAATCTGGCGCCGGCGCCCGGCTCGCATCGCTCGCGTCGTCGTCTCGGTCGTGGTCCGGGTTCCGGCCTCGGCAAGACGTCCGGCAAGGGTCACAAGGGTTCCATGGCCCGCTCGGGTCATGGCGGCCCCGGTGGCGGCAAGCCGCACTTCGAAGGTGGTCAGATGCCGATCACGCGCCGTATCCCGAAGCGAGGGTTCACCAACCCGTTCCGTGAGGAGGCGCAGGTGGTGCGCCTCGACGCGCTGACGCAGGTGTCGGGAGACGAGGTGACGGTGGAGACGCTGGCGGCAGCGGGCCTCATCCGGGCGGGACAGGGCCCGGCGAAGCTGCTGGCGAACGGTGACGTGACGCGCGCGTTCACGGTGCGCGGCGTGAAGGTCAGCGCCGCGGCCAAGGCGAAGATCGAAGCGGCCGGTGGCCGCGTCGACGGCTGACGGAGACCACTCGGCGCATGGCAGAGCAAAACAACGCGGCGGCCCAGGCCGTCGCCAACATTTACCGGACGCCCGAGCTGTGGGCGAAGATCACCTTCACGTTCCTGTGTATGGTGATCTATCGCCTGGGCTCGCACATCACGGCGCCCGGGATCGATGTCCAGGCGCTGACGGACTACTTCACCCGCCAGCAGGGCGGTGGCCTGCTCGGCCTCTACGACATGTTCGTGGGTGGTGGTCTTTCGCGCGCCACGGTGTTTGCGCTCGGCATCATGCCCTACATCTCGGCGAGCATCTTCGTCCAGATCGCCGGCGCGGTGCTGCCGAACGTGGACAAGATGCAGAAGGATGAAGAAGGCCGGAAAAAGCTGACGCAGTACACCCGCTACCTCACGGTGGTGCTGGCGCTGGTGCAGGCTTACGGCTTCGCGCTGTTCACCGCGTCGCTGCCGGCGGCCGTGTCGCGTCCGGGTCCGTGGTTCACCATCCAGATGATGCTCTTCCTCACCACGGGCGCGATCTTCGTCATGTGGCTGGGCGAGCAGATCACGGAGCGGGGACTCGGCAACGGGGCGTCGCTGATCATCTTCTTCTCGATCGTCGAGCGCATGTGGCCGTCGATCATCCAGACGTTCAGCTTCGTGACGACGGGCGTCATCGCGCCGCTGTCGCTGGTGGTGCTGGGTGTGGTGATGGTTGCGGTGGTGGCCGGTACGGTGGCCATCACGGTGGCCGCGCGCCGCATCCTCATCCAGATCCCGCAGCGCACGATGGCCCGTGGCCGTCAGCGTGAAGCCGCGCGCAACTTCATCCCGCTCCGCATCAACACCGCGGGCGTGATGCCGATCATCTTTGCGCAGTCGGTGATCGTGATTCCAGGCGCGCTGGCGCAGTTCAGCGGCAACGCCAAGCTCCAGGAGATCGCGGAGTACTTCAATCCGCAGGGGCCGAATCCGTGGCTGTACTTCGTACTGTCCGCGATCCTCATTCTCCTGTTCACCTACTTCTACACCTCGATCATCTTCAATCCGGTCGATCTGGCCGAGAATCTGAAGAAGCAGGGCGGGTTCGTGCCGGGCATCAAGCCGGGCGCGAAGACGGCGGAATACATTGAGCATGTCGTGGAACGCATCACGCTGCCCGGTGCCATCTTCCTCACCGCCATCGCGCTGTTGCCGATCGTGATCGCCCGTATCGTGAACGTGCCGTTCGCGTTCGGCGGTACCTCGCTGCTGATCGTGGTCGGTGTGGCACTCGATACCATGGCGCAGATGCAGCAGCACCTGCTGCTCCGCAAGTACGACGGCTTCATGAAGAAGGGTCGCGTCCGCTTCCGCGGAAGCCAGGCGACCCAGGGCTTCTGAGGGTTCTGATGTGATCATCGTCCTGCTTGGACCGCCGGGCGCGGGCAAGGGGACGCAAGGCGAGCGGCTTGCCGCTCGCCTTGACGTTCCCAAGATCGCCACCGGCGATGTGCTGCGTGCGGCCGTGAAGGAAGGCACCCCGCTCGGTCTCGAAGCGAAGGCCGCGATGGACCGCGGCGATCTGGTTCCCGATGCCGTGATCATGGGCATCATGAAAGAGGCGCTCGCGGCACCCAGTGCGGCAAAAGGCGCCATCCTCGACGGGGTGGTGCGCACCACGCCGCAGGCCGCCGGACTGAGCGACATGCTCGCCGCGCTCGGCCGTCCGCTCGACGCGGTGCTGTTGTTCGAAGTGGACGAGGACGAACTCGTGCGGCGTCTCAGCGGTCGCACCACGTGCGACGTGTGTCAGCGTCCGTTCTTCGGCCGTCAGCCCGGCGAGAAGTGCGAAGCCGATGGCAAGATGGGCACCCTGGTCCGTCGCAAGGACGACGAGCCGGACGCCATCCGCAAGCGCATGGAAGTGTACCGGGAGCAGACGTCGCCGGTGATCGACTGGTACCGGACGCACGGTGCGAATCTCGTGCAGGTCGACGCGCTGGGCACGCTCGAAGACGTGGAAGCGCGCGTGCACTCGGCGCTCGGGATCGTCTGATGATCGGCAGCTCGGCACCTACCACGTTGCTCAAGTCGGCGCGTGAAATCGAGATCATGGCGCGGGGCGGCGAGATCCTGCACGCGACGCTCATGCATCTCAAGGGACATGTGCGGCCCGGGATCTCCACGGGTGAACTCGATCAGTTATGTGAAGCGTTCATCCGTTCGCACGCGGGCGCCGAACCGGCCTTCAAGGGGCTGTACGGCTTTCCCGGAAGCGCCTGCATCTCGATCAACGAGGAAATCGTGCATGGCATCCCGTCCCGCAAGCGTGTGCTGCGGGACGGCGATATCGTGACGCTCGATGTCGGCGTGAAGCTCGAGGGCATGTACACCGATGCGGCGATCACCGTCCCAGTGGGCGAGATCGACGCGGAGACGCAGCATCTGCTCGACGTCACGCGCCGCTCACTCGACGCCGGTATTGCCGCGGCGGTGGCCGACAATCATGTCGGCGACATCGGCGCGGCCGTGCAGGCCGTGGTCGAGGCTGAGGGCTTTGCGGTGGTTCGTGAACTCGTTGGGCACGGCGTGGGCTTCTCGCCGCACG
Organism: Gemmatimonas aurantiaca; assembly: GCF_037190085.1. Classification (NCBI taxonomy): domain Bacteria; kingdom Pseudomonadati; phylum Gemmatimonadota; class Gemmatimonadia; order Gemmatimonadales; family Gemmatimonadaceae; genus Gemmatimonas; species Gemmatimonas aurantiaca. The sequence goes on along the minus strand of NZ_JBBCJO010000009.1, from coordinate 153,837 downwards.
AGGAGCTGCAGATCCCCAACTACGGCAAGCCGAAGCGCGGCAAGAAACTGAGCGTGGGCCTCACCATCGCCATCGAACCGATGGTGAACGTGGGCACGGCGAAGACCCGCACGCTGAGCGACAAATGGACCGTGGTGACCGCCGACGGCAAACGTTCGGCGCACTTCGAACACACGGTGGCGATCACCGAGAATGGACCGCGGATTCTGACGTAAACATCGTCATCCGATGTCAGGTTGGTCGAGTCGTGCGCGCCGGGGCAGTGAATTGCCCCGGCGTTTTTCCTGTGAGGCGATGAAACGCCTGTACGAATGCACTGGTGCTGGCATAACCGGCCGCGATCCCGGCACGGGTGACGGACTCCCCGTCGGCGAGGTGCGTCATGGCGTGCATGAGTCTCGCCCGCTGACGCCATGCGCCAAAGGGCAGACCGGTCTCCACGCGGAAGAGGCGCTCCAGAGTGCGGCCGCTGGCGCCGGCATATCGGGCGATGGTGTCCAGATCGGGAGGCTCTTCCGTGTGCTCACGAACGAGCGCCGCGGCCCGCAGGGCACGCGGATCGATCGGCATGGGGAGATCCACCGGAGTTCCATCGGCGTCCCGCAATTCGTCCAGCAATACGCCGAGCAGGCGTACGTCCTGCGGATGATCTGAGGCGAGCGTATCCCGCACGAGTACGCGGCGCAGGAGCTCACGCAGCAGTGGCGTCAGCGTGAGCACGCGGGGCGCCGTGCCCATGCCACGGGCGCGCGAACGGGCGATGAACACCAGGCGCAGCACACCGCGACCGGTCATGTGGACGTCGTGCGCCGTGCCCGGCGGGAGCCACAGGGCCCGGCGGGCGGGGACCAGCCAGAGTGCACGATCCACCACGACATCGATGGTGCCGCGGGACGCCCAGAGAAGCTGTCCCCAGTCGGAATGACGTTCCCGCCAGATGTAGTCTCCGTGGAACCCGATGGAGCTCGAGCGCACCATCGTGTCAGGCTGGCGGATTTTCGACATATTATGACAATCTTGCGCAAGCGTGCCATTTCGGAAAGCACTATGATCGGCGAAGGTTCTTTGTGTCCTCTGATCGGAGTCTCCATGGCTGCTGCGTCCAATCCATCATCCGCGCCGTCATCGCCGGTGCGTCACTTCGCCATCAACGCCGACGATCTGGGGCGGGCGAGGCGATTCTATGGGGAAGTGTTCGGCTGGCAATTCCATGCCTGGGGTCCGCCGGGGTTCTACATGATCGAGACGGGCTCGACCGCCGAGACGCCGGCCATCTTCGGTTCACTGCAGGGGCGTCGCACGCTGGTGCCGGGTGAGCGCATGACGGGGTTCGAATGCACGATTGCCGTGGCCGACATTCATGCTGCGCAGCGCGCGATCGAAGCGGCGGGTGGCACGATCCTCATGCCCATCGCGACGATTCCCACGGTGGGCCACCTGCTGTGGTTCCGTGACACGGAGGGCAATGTGGCCGGCGCCATGCAGCCCGATCCGCGGCCACTTCCCGACGATGTGTGAGGAGGCGCCCGCTACTCCAGGGGCATTCTCGCGGTCGACGATCTCCGGCTATCGTCGGACGTACTTCCCGATCCAGAAACGTTCCTGTTTGTCCGATGCGTTCAGCAGGGCCAGCAGCGTGTCTCCCCGGAACGCCACGACGGGGAGTGCCTCCGAGTACCCCTGCCACCGATCGCCTTCCCGCAACATGAAGACCTGTGGGTCGCCGTAGTTCCTCGTGCCGCGGACGAATGTGAATCCCACCTGGCCGCGTTCGCACATGATGCCCTGCACGGCATCGTATTTCTTGATCCAGCCGAAGAGCTTCGCGCGATCGACAGGCGCAGAAGGGTCGGGTAGCACAGGGGCACTGTAGCCGACGTAGGCCGCGGATTGACTCGCGATGGCACCATCGTCGAGTGCGACCCGCCAGACCGAGTCACTGATCGTGGTGGCGACGTACGCGTGTCCATCTCCGCAGGTGGTGGACCAGGCCTGATACACATTGTTCCAGCGTGGATCCAGCGGCTGATCCGGGGCTGGCTTGTTGGCTACCACGGGAATGCTCTTCAGCAGCTTGCCCTGGACATCATACAGGTAGAGTGACGATTTCTCGCCATCGGTCTGGATGGCCACGAGCATACCTCGGCTCGGGTCATGGCTGAAACTGGAGACGAACGTCAGGCCCTCCAGTTGCTGCGTACGGACCAGCGAATCATTGCGGAACACGTGCAACTTCCCCGTCCCCTCGCCGATGGCCAGCTCATTGCCGCTGAGCGCCATGATGAAACGGGGCTCGCGAAACTCTCCCGGTCCGTCACCGGACCGACCAATCAGTTTGAGCAGACGACCGTCGGGCGCGTGAATACGAACGGTGCGCTCCGAAGCATCGGCAAGAACGATCCGGCCTGCGTGATCGATAGCCAGGCCGGAAATCCGCACGATGGGGGACTGGTCTGTCGACTCCAGTTCCAGCGAGTCCGTCAGGAGAAAGGACTCCCGGAAGAGGGCCGGTGCAGTGGGTGCGCCCGGCCGTTTGGACTGTCCGCCGTCAGCTCCTCCGCAAGAGAGGAGCACGCACAACGAACTCACGACACACACAGCGGCATGACGATTCATGAATACTCCTCCCAAGAGCCCCAGGACGATGGATGGGAATGCTCACTTCCGCCTCACTACCCGATCGCCCGCTCCGTCGCCGCTTCCGCGGCCCTGGCGTGCGCACCGGCTTCCTCCACGCAACGCTTCGCCTCGGCCGCGAGTGCGGCGCCGCGCGCCGTGGCCGCCGCATCGCCGTCGTCGAGTGAGGCCACGTTGATGCGCACATTGAACACCGCACCCTTGCACGCGGCTTCCGCCAGCAACGCGCCCACGCAGGCGTCGCTGACCGCATTGCTGTTGCCACGCTCGGCCACCGCTGCACTCAACGCCGCCACCTTCACCGCTGCCCGTGCCGATTCCAACGGGACTTCGGCGGCATACAACAGGGCTTCACGGATCGCGGCCTGACGCGCGGCCAGGGCGGTCTCCGGTTCCTTCGGCATCTGATACGCGGCGCGCACACGTTCGTACGATTCCGCATCACGCACGACGAGCGTGTTGAGTTCACGGCGCAGCGCCGACGCGTCGAGCGCGGCCTGCTTCATCTCCTCTTCGGCCGCGGCGTACTTCTTCTTGCCCACCGTGAGGCCCGACACCATCTGCACCAGCGCCGCACTGAGCGCGCCCGCATGGGCCGCCACGCTGCCGCCACCCGGCGTGGGCTGCGCCGACGCCACGCTCGACATGAAGCCGTCCACCGATTCACCACCCGACACGGCGTCACGCACCTTCGTTTCCAGCAGCATGGACTTGGAGAAGCCCCGCAATTGCACGTGACGGGCGCCGGCTTCGAGCAGCACACGTTCGGGCACGAGTCCGACGATCTCGCTCCAGGTGGGACTCACGCCATGCGCCGCCGCTTCCGATTTCACGATCTCGAACACACGATGCAGCGGCGTCTTCTCGGTGTCCACGAGATTCATCGATACCTGCGCCTGGCCATCGACTTCCATGCCGAGTCCTTTCACGTAGCGCAGGCCGCCCGACGATCCACGAATGGCCTTGGCGACCTCCTTGGCCACGGGCAGGTTCTTCGCGTCGCCGAGGTACACGTTGTAGGCCACAAGGAACGGACGGGCGCCCACCGCCGTGGCGCCGGCCGTGGCGTGCAGTTCGGCCGGTCCGAAGTCGGGACGTCGCGCGGCATTGGTGCGCACCTCGTCACGCAGTCCCTCGAATTCGCCGCGACGCACATCGGCCAGATTTTCGCGGGCCGGCGTGGTGGCCGCGCGTTCGTAGAGATACACCGGGATGCCGAGTTCCTTCGCGGCACGCGCACCGAGTTCACGCGCCAGCGCAACACAGTCCTCCATGGTCGCGCCATCGAGCGGAATGAACGGCACCACATCGGTGGCGCCGATGCGCGGATGCTCTCCCTGATGTTTCGTCAGATCGATGCGATCGCGCGCGACCGTCATGGCGGCCAGCGCCGCCGGCACCGCCGCATCGAGCGACGCGACGAACGTGATGACCGTGCGATGATGCGACGGGTCGCTCGACACATCGAGCACATGCGCACCCGGCGTGGCGGCAATCGCATCACGGATGGCGGCGATGACGGCCGGGTCACGCCCTTCGGAGAAATTCGGAACGCACTCGACGAGAGACACGGGACGATGTCGGAGATGGAGAAAGTTGAGTTATACGCGTAAGCTATCGACGGGGCCTCGGCGCGGCGAGCGGTGCTACGAGGCGCCACCGCGCAGGATGTCGAGGAACCACTCGTGCAGCACGCCGTTGGACGCGACGATGGGACCGCCGATCAGTCGGGCGTCCCGGCCTTCGAGATCGGTCACGCGGCCTCCCGCCTCACGCACCAGCAGCACACCCGCCGCATGATCCCAGGCATTGAGCCAGAGCTCCCAGAAGCCATCGAAGCGGCCATGGGCCACGTCCGACAGATCGAGCGCCGCCGAACCGGCACGACGCAACCCCGACACCAACGGCATGAGACGGCGCATCATCCGCACGTAGTCATCGGCACTGGTGACGTCCTTGAACGGAAACCCCGTGCCGATGAGGGCACGCGATGGATCGGTGATGGTGGACACCCGCATGCGCGCACCATTGGCGAACGCGCCGTCTCCCGCCGTGGCGGTGCACACGGTCTCACGGTGCTCGCCTCCTCCACGCATGATGTCGTGCACCACGCCGGCCTGCGGCACGCCATCCAGCGCCACGCAGATACTCACCGCGTAGTTGGGAAAGCCGTGCAGGAAGTTGGTGGTGCCGTCGAGCGGGTCCACGATGGCGACCAGCCCCGATTCGGGATCGCCGTCGCTGCCCAGTTCTTCACCCACGACGCGGATGCCGGGAATGTGCGCGTGCAGGATCTCGCGGATGCGTTCCTCGGCGCCGATGTCGACATGGCTGACGAAGTCGGTGGGGCTCTTCGACTGCCAGGTGATGGTGTCGCGCGCGCGGGATTCCTGTCTGATGAACTCGGCGGCCACGGCCGCCGCGTGCACGGCGGCGTCACGCCACCGATGGCGATCGGGATGATTCACGGATGGTCCACGATGGTCCACGGATGCTTGGAAGTGGCACGGGTGGTGCGTTGCTGGAGCATGCAGGCGAAACTACGTTTGAAGGATGGCACGCATCTTCAGTGGCATCCAGCCTTCGGGCGAACTGCACATCGGCAATTATCTGGGCGCCGTCAAGAACTGGGTTCGTCTGCAGGACGAGCATCCCGGCGCGATCTACTGCGTGGTGGACTACCACGCCATCACGGGAACCTACGATCCGGCGGCCCTGCGTGCCCGGCGTTGGGGGATGGCGCGGTCCCTGCTGGCCGCGGGGATCGATCCGGCCAAGGCGTCGCTGTTCATGCAGAGCGACGTGCCGGCGCACACCGAGCTGTCGTGGTTGTTCACCACGTTGACGCCACTGGGTGACCTCGAGCGCCAGACGCAGTTCAAGGACAAGTCGTCGAAGATGGAAAGCATTCCCGCGGGCCTGCTCATGTATCCGGTGCTGCAGGCGGCGGACATTCTGCTCTATCGGGCCGACAGCGTTCCGGTGGGCGAGGATCAGGTGCAGCATCTCGAGCTGGCCCGCGACACCGCCCGCAAGTGGAATGCGAAGTTCGGACAGGAGTATTTCCCCGAACCCAAGCCGCTGCTCACGCCCACGCGTCGCATCATGGGGCTCGACGGGCAGGCCAAGATGTCGAAGTCGCTGGGCAACACCATCGCGCTGCACGAAACCGACGAGGAGATCTGGGCGAAGCTGCGTCCCGCCGTCACCGATCCGCAGCGGGTGCGCAAGACCGATCCGGGGCGTCCGGAGGTGTGCAACATCTTCCAGTTGCACAAGGCCTTCTCCGACGAGCCCACGCAGGTACATGTGGCCGAACAGTGCCGCACGGCCGGCTGGGGGTGCATGGACTGCAAGAAGGTGCTGCTCGAAGGCATCGTGCTCGAACTGACGCCCATCCGCCGCCGGTCGGCGGAACTCGATGCGGAACCGCAGAAGGTGCTCGACGCGCTGGCCTCGGGTGCGGCCACGGCATCGGCCATTGCCGCCGAGACCATGCGTGACGTGCGTGGATACATGGGACTCGACGGGCTCACGGGACCGCCGCCGGTGCCGTCGTCCGTGTCCTCGCCGGCCGCGGTCTGACGGGAGCCAACGCGAACATGACGGGAGCTGAGTCGGTGCGTCGATTGGTGGTGGACATGCAGAGCAGTGCCTTGCACATGCGTCTGCCGGAGTGGGCCGCCGAGGAGATCACGGCCCAGGCACCGCCGGGGTGGGAGGTCGTGCACATCGCCTCGATCTCCCGCAGTCTCGGCAACGGCACCAACGAACCCAGCCCCGAGGCGCTCGCGGCGATGCCCACCGCGGAGGCGTACTTCGGGTATGGCCTGACGCCCACGTTGCTGGCCGCGTCGCCACGACTGCGCTGGGCCCACAGTGCGTCGGCTGGCATCGGCGAATCGATCACACCCGAACTCGCGGCCAGCGGTGTGGTGTTCACCAACGGCGCCGGTGTGTACGCGGAGCCCATGGCGGACACGGTGCTGGGCGGCGTGCTGCATTTCGTGCGCGGTCTCGACTACGCGGTGCGGCAGCAGGCCGAGCGGGCCTGGAAGCGGGAACCGTTCGTGGAGAACGATGGTGGCATCCGCGAACTGTCGGAGTACCGTGTGCTGGTGATCGGTGCCGGTGGGATCGGCAGTGCCGTGGCGCAGCGTTTCCAGGCGCTGGGTTGTGAATGCACGGGGGTGCGCCGACGTCCTGAACGTGGGGTGCCCCCGGGATTCCGGCGCGTGGTGGGACCGGACGCGCTCGAAGAGGTGCTGCCGGATGCCGATGTGGTGGTGGTGGCCGCGCCGCTCACGGCGGGCACCCGGACGTTGCTGGACGGTGACCGGCTGGCGTTGCTCCCTGCCGGGGCAATCGTCGTGAACGTAGCGCGTGGACCTCTGGTCGCGGATGCGGCGCTGCTGGAAGGGCTCGACAGTGGACGGGTGCGCGGAGCGGTGCTGGACGTTTTCACCACCGAACCGCTGCCGGCCGACAGCCCCTGGTGGCGCCACCCCCGCGTTCTCGTGACGCCGCATGTCTCCGGGGTTTCTCCCCGGCGCACGTGGCAACGTGGGCTCGCGCTGTTCATGGACAATTGGCGGCGGTGGAGTGCCGGAGAGCCACTCCGCAACGTCGTGGACCTCGACGCCGGATACTGATCGCGGAGCCGACTTCGGCCACGCGGTGAACCGGGCCGGGCGTCCGTCAGCGATTCACCGAGTGCGTTCGCAGGATTCGCCCGTGGCAATTGAACGGATCATCAAAGCAGCAGTCGATCGTGGGGCCTCCGATGTGCACATCAAGGCCGGCGATGTCGTGCGCGCGCGCATCGACGGTCGCCTGGTGGTGCTCACCAAACAGGCCCTCACGGCTGAACAGACGCGGGCGATCGCGCTGCATCTGATGGTGTCCGACGCGGAACGCGCGAACATCGATTCCCTCCGAGACCACGACTGTTCGTGGGCGGCGGTCGGTGTGGGCCGCTTCCGCGTGAACATCATGCGGCAACGCTCGGCGCATTCCATCGTGATGCGCGTGATTCCGGAGCAGGTGCCCACGGTGTCGTCGTTGCGTCTGCCACCCGTGCTCACGCGCATTGCCCACACCGAGCGCGGCATGGTGCTCGTGACCGGCGTGACGGGCTCGGGCAAGTCGAGCACGATGGCGGCGCTCGTGAACGAGATCAACGCCTCGTACGAGAAGCACATCCTCACGCTCGAGAATCCGATCGAGTTCATTCACAACGATCTGCGCAGCTCGGTGACGCAGCGTGAAGTGGGGATCGACACCGATACGTTCCGGATGGGATTGCGCGCGGCCCTGCGCCAGGATCCCGACGTGATTCTGATCGGCGAGATGCGCGATGCGGAGACGATCGACACCGCCATGAAAGCGGCGGAAACGGGCCATCTGCTCATCTCCACGCTGCACACGCCCGATGCGCAGAGCACGATCCTCCGCATCGTGGCGATGTTCCCGCCCGAGGAGCAGCTCGTGGTGCGCACGCGTCTGGCCGAATCGCTGCACGCCGTGGTGTCGCAACGTCTCCTGCCGCGCAAGAACGGGCAGGGCCGCGTGGTGGCCGCGGAGGTGATGATCGTGACGAGCACCATCCGCGATCTGATCGCCGAGGGCAACATCGCCGAGATCCGCGACTACATGGCGGACGGTGCCCAGTACGGCATGCAGACGTTCGACCAGCATCTCGCCGAACTGGTGAACACCGGGGAGATCGACTTCGAAGTGGCGAAGGGTGCGGCGACGAATCCGGCCGATTTCGAACTCGGCTTCCGCATGGGGAAGAACGGCCAGGCGATGTCGGGCGGCGCGCTGCCGAAGACCGGCAATCATGCGGCGGTCATGCCGCCGGGCCATGGTACGATTCCCGGTGGGATGCCGGCGCAGGCTTCGCCCGGCATGGCGGCGCTCGGCGCCAATCCGCTGGGCACGGGAGCCACGCTGCCGCCGCTGGCGACGAGTCCCACCGGTCATGGCGTGGTGTCGAGTCCCAATCCCTTTGCCGGCGATGCGTCGGTGTTCGGGAGCGGGTTCGAGAGTCTGTTCGGGAGCTGAGACGGGGTTTTCGGGTTCAGAGTCTTGAGTTTGGAGGTGAACAGCCGGGTTGTGGGACGCGAGTCACGGGTCGCGGGACCCGTTGCCCGGCGGTTCCACCCCAAACCCACGCCCCCGAAACCCGGAACTAAGTTTCAGCATGCCCTCTTCACTCACCGTCGCCCGGCTGGGCGGTCTCATGGTGCCCGCCGTCTCGACCTTCACCGCGAGCGGCGCGCTCGACGGTGCCGGGTTTCAGCGCAATCTCGATGCCCACCTCGCCTTCGGGATGGATGGCATCCTGGTGGCGGGTTCGAGCGGAGAGTCCGCGCTGCTCGACGACGATGACCGTCGTCAGTTGCTGGCGCTGGCCCGGGAGCGCATACCCTCGGACCGATGGCTGCTGGCCGGCGTCGGCAGTGAGAGCACGCGACAGACCATTGCACGCGCGCACGATGCCCAACGGGCTGGTGCCGACGCGGTGCTGGTCATCTCGCCGCACTACTTCCTCAAGCGCATGACCGACGCCGCGCTGCTCGCGCATTTTCAGGCGGTGGCCGATGCGAGTCCGTTGCCGGTGATGTTGTACAACATGCCGGCGTATGCCCACCTGGTGCTCAGTCCCGCGCTCGTGCACGAGATGGCCCGGCATCCCAATGTCATCGGCATGAAAGACAGTGCCGGCAATCTGTCCGTGCTCGCGCAATACCTCGAAGCGCAGAGCGACACATTCCGGGTGTTGACCGGCAGCGGGAGCACGGTGGTGCCTGCGCTCGCGGCCGGTGCAGCGGGCGCGATTCTCGCCATCGGATTGTTTGCCGGTCCGACCGTGCGTCGCATGGTCGATCTCTTCCGCGCCGGCGATACCCAGGCGGCCGGCGAGTTGCAGGCGCGGCTGATGCCTCTCGCCACCGATATCGGCGGAGCGTTCGGCCCCGCCGGCATCAAGGCCGCCATGACACTGGTTGGACTCGACGGCGGACCGCCGCGCAGTCCGCTGCTCCCCGTGAATGGCGACGAACTGGCCATCGTCAGAGCCAGACTGGAGACGGCGGGATTGATCTGAGCGGGGGGCGTTTGGAGTTCTGGGTTTGGGGTTTGGAGGTGAACGACCGGGTAACGGGTCCCGGGACTCGTGTCCCGAAACCCGGCTGGTCCTCCCCAAACTCCAAACCCACCGCTCGCAACCGTGGGCCTATATGACGCGGGTGCCCCTCAATACACAAAAGGCACCGAAAAACCGTGCAGCACCGGCACGAGACGCGCAAAGTCCACGGTGATGTGCGCATCGAACCACACCCGCTGCAGATCGAGCGGAATGCCGCGGCGCGCGGCGTGGTCGCTCAACTCGGCCACGAACACCACTTCGGCAAGCGGGTTGGGTGCGCCGTCGTTCGTGCGACGATGATGGGCACCGATGGCGCGCGCCGAACGTTCGCCCATGCCCCAGGCCTCCAGCGCACTGGCACCCAACGGCTCGTGCAGAATGTCGAGCAGATCGTGCACACAACCCGCGGTGAGCTGCACATCGCGTCGTTTGCTGGCGCGCAGTACCGAGATACGGTCGAAGATCACGAGCTTGCCTACATCGTGCAGCAGCGCGATGGAGAAGGCTTCGTCGGGGTCGACACCGAAGAGCGGTGCCAGCGCGCGCGCGATGGGCGCCGTGCGCACCATGTGATTCCAGACGTCCGCCGCCATCTCGTTGAATTCACCGCCGGGGCGGCTGAGCGTTCCGTCGACCGCATTGGCGAAGATGAGGGCGCGCGCACCGCCGATGCCGATGCGATCCAGTGCGGGCTCGATGCTGATCACCGGTTCCTTGCCGGCGCCGAAAGCCGCGCTGTTGGCCGTACGAAGCACGCCCTGCACCAAGGCCGGATCCGATGCGAGCTTCTCGGCGAACTGACGTCGGGTGATGGACGGGTCGTCGCAGAGCGCGAGACTGGCCCGCGCCGCCGCGGGCAACTGGCGGATGATGGTATCCGAGCTGCCCGAGAGGAGATCGAGTACCGCCGCCGCATCCGGGGATCCGCACGCGTCCTGATGCGCGGCGTGACGTGCCGCGAGTTCCGCGATGAGCTGATCGACCGGCGTCGGGGGCGGCGCATCGGGCGCCACCGCCGGTGATGCGAGGTCGGCGGCATCGATGAACGGAATCGATGCGATGCCATCGGCATGGGCCGCGGATTCAGCGGTCCCGGACGCAGGCTGCGCCACATCTGCCATCGCAACGTCAACGGTGACACGCGCATGGGAATCAGCCGACGGGGCGTGTTCCTGCTTGACGAGACGACTCAACCAACCGAATGCCATCGCGATCCTCATCGATCGTGGAAGTGATGAAACCTGCAATCGCATGGCAGACGCGAGGACCTCGGCTTCCGTCACGTTTGTGTTCGTGAGCCGTACGAATGAATATCCCATGCGGTTATGGGGATTGGGGTCGTGAGTTTGGGGAGGACCAGCCGGGCTTCAGGACACGAGTCCCGTGTCGCGGGACGCAGTACCCGGCTGTTCCACCCCGAACCCCAAACCCACCACTCAAAACGCCACCCAAACACCCTCCAAACACCCCCGGTAAAACCCCCATGCCCCCTGCCGCGTAGTTTCTCTCATGCCCGCTCTGATCCTGCTGTTTCTGGCGCTCCTGCTGGGGCTGCTGCTCGTGCCGCTTGGGCTTCCCGGTCTGTGGCTGATGCTGGGGGCCGTGCTCGTCTACTGGGTGGCAGTCCCTGCCGGCAGCATCGGGTTGTTCACGTTTGCCGTCCTGGCGGCGATGGTGGTGGCGGCCGAGGTCCTCGAGTTCACCATATCCGGCCGGTATGCGCGGAAATACGGCGGATCGCGCCGCGCCGGCTGGGGCGCGATCCTCGGCGGTATCGTGGGGGCGGTGATCGGTGTGCCGCTGCCCGTCATCGGTTCGATGCTGGGAGCGTTTGCCGGCGCCTTTGCGGGGGCGTTCGTGGCGGAGCTCACGGTGGCGCGTGACGAGCGCGGCGCGCCCGTGCGGGTGGCCACGGGGGCCCTGATCGGGCGCGTGGTGGCCGCCGCCACCAAAGTGGCCTTCGGCGTGGCGATGATCGTCTGGGTGCTCGGGGCGGCGCTGGTGGGGCGTCTCTCGGGCACTGGCTGAGCGCCCGACGGGGCGTTTTTCCATCGCGCGCCGATTGCTTCGGCGCTCTCCCGGGCTAGATTTCATCAACGCCTCGCGGGCTGTCCGCGGGGCGTTTTTTTGTGTGCGGCTGCCAGGCCGCCGGAGACCGCTCGCATGTTCGATTCGACGACCCGCACCGTCGTGGTGGTGGGAGCCCAGTGGGGTGATGAGGGGAAGGGGAAGCTGGTGGACGTGCTGGCCGAGCGCGCGGATTGGGTGGTGCGCTACCAGGGCGGCGCCAATGCCGGCCATACGGTCCATATCGGGGACAAGTCCTTCGTTCTCCACCAGATCCCGAGTGGCATCCTGCACCCGGGCGTACGCTGCGCGATCGGCAATGGCGTGGTGATGGACCCTGAAACGCTGTTCACGGAAGTCGACGAGCTGGTCGCCGATGGCGTGGATGTGGAAGGCCGTCTGTACGTGAGCGAGCGTGCCCATCTGGTCATGCCGTACCACAAGCTCGTGGACAAGGCGAGCGCGGCGAGCAAGGCCATCGGCACGACCGGTCGTGGCATTGGCCCCGCGTACGAAGACAAGGTGGCGCGCCGTGGTGTGCGCGTACTCGATCTCCGCAACGGTGAACGTCTGCGCGAGCTGGTGACGGCCGGTGTGGAACGCGCCAATGCGCAGCTCGAGCGTTCGGGGTCCGAGGTGCGGGCGTCGGTGGACGATACCATGGCCACGCTCGAAGCTCTCGCGCCCCGCCTCCTGGGACTCGCAGAGGACGTGGGACTCTGCGTGCATCGCGCCATCCGCAACGGCGCGGCGATCCTGCTGGAAGGCGCGCAGGGTTCGTTGCTGGACGTGGATCACGGCACGTATCCCTTCGTGACGTCCAGCAATACCACGGTCGGTGGCGCGGCTACCGGGGTGGGCATTTCTCCCATGGCGCTCCAGTCGGCGCTCGGCGTGGTGAAGGCGTACACGACGCGTGTGGGCAACGGCCCACTTCCCACGGAACTCGAAGAACCGCTGCAGAGTCATGTCCGTCAGCTCGGTCATGAATTCGGCGCCACGACAGGACGTCCACGGCGCTGCGGCTGGTTCGATGGTGTCGTCGTGCGCTACGCCGCGCGGGTGAATGGCCTGACCGGTCTGGCGATCACCAAGCTCGATGTGCTGGATACGCTCGACCAGCTGGCGGTCTGCACGGGTTACAAGGTGGGAGACGACATCTACACCGAGTTCCCGGCGGATCTCTCGCTGCTCGAGAAGGCCGAGCCGGTGTACGAGTGGTTCCCGGGGTGGAAGCAGTCCACGCAGGACGCCCGCTCGCTGGCCGATCTGCCGTCCGAGGCGCGCGTGTATCTCGACCGGCTCGAGTCGTTGTGCGAGACGCCCATTGCGTTTGTGAGCGTGGGCACGCGTCGCGATCAGATCATCGGCGTGCACGCGGCGGTGGCCTGAGTTGGAGGCCGCCCCGGAGGTCGTCGATCTGGCCATCGTCGGGGCCGGCCCCTGCGGGCTGGCGGTGGCCATCGCGGCCCGGCGTGCGGGGCTGCGCGCGGTGGTCTTCGACCGCGGCTGCATCGTCAACGGGTTGTCGAGTTACCCCACGTACATGACGTTCTTCTCCACCGCCGAACGGCTGTCCATCGGCGGGGTGCCGTTCATCGTGGCCACGGAGAAGCCCACGCGCCGGGATGCGTTGGCGTACTACCGCGGGGTGGCCGACGTGTACGACCTGGACGTATGGCAGTTCGAAACCGTGGAGTCACTCCGTCCGGTGCGGGTCGATCCGCGGCCAGGTACCCCTTCGACGCAGGCGGAGCCCGAGCGGCCCGCCCGCTGGCTGGTCCGGTCGGTCACCCGCGTCGGAGCCGTGCACGAGACGGCCGCGCATGCCGTGGCGATCGCCACCGGTTACTTCGGGCGTCCCAATCGTCTGGGAGTGCCCGGCGAGTCGCTGCCGCATGTGCGTCATGGATACGTGGAAGGCCATGCGGCGTGGCGTGAGCCCGTGGTGGTGGTCGGCGGCGCCAATTCGGCGGTGGACGCCGCGCTCGACATGTACCGGGCGGGGGCCCATGTCACGCTGGTGCACACGGGGGAGGCGCTGGGCAGCAACGTGAAGCCCTGGGTGCGTCCCGACATCGAGGCCCGCATTCGCGAGGGGGCCATCGCGGCGCGGTTCTCCTCGCGGGTCGTGGCCATCGAGCCCGACGCGGTCGTGGTGGAGAGCCCCGAAGGCACGGCCCGGATCCCGGCCACGCAGGTGTACACCATGACCGGCTTCCTGCCCGAGACCGGCCTGCTGGAACAGACCGGTGTGCCGATCGATCCCGCGACGGGGATCCCGGCGCACGATCCACTGACGATGGCGACGCCCCTTGCGGGTGTCTACCTTGCGGGAGTGATCGCCTCGGGCAACGAAGCGAACCGCATTTTCATCGAGAACGGGCGCGATCACGGCGACGCGATCGTGGCCCACCTGCTGCGCTGATCGTTGTTGCGCCGACCGCTCACGTACCTCCACCCCAGACCGTTTCGCCAATGTCCGGCTACCCCGATGTGATGGACAAGCTCGTGTCGCTCTCCAAACGACGTGGCTTCATCTTCCAGTCGTCCGAGATCTACGGCGGGACGGGGTCGGTGTGGGATTACGGTCCATTGGGCGTGGAGCTCAAGAAGAACATCAAGGATCGCTGGTGGAATGCGATGGTGCGCGCGCGCGACGACATCGAGGGACTCGATGCCGCGATCCTCATGCATCCGCGCACCTGGGAAGCGTCGGGACACGTGGCCGGATTCACCGATCCGCTGGTGGACTGCAAGCAGTGCAAGGCCCGCTTCCGCGCCGACAAGATGGACCCGAAGAAACTCGAGGCGAACGTGTGCCCCAATTGCGGCAGCAAGGGCACGCTCACCGAGCCGCGGCAGTTCAATCTGATGTTCAAGACGTTCATGGGCGCGATGGAGGACACGGCGAGTGTCGTGTATCTGCGTCCGGAAACGGCGCAGGGCATCTTCGTGAACTTCCTCAACGTGCAGCAGAGCGCCCGGCAGAAGATCCCGTTCGGCATCGCGCAGATCGGCAAGGCGTTCCGCAACGAGATCACGCCGGGCAACTTCATCTTCCGCACGCGTGAGTTCGAGCAGATGGAGATGCAGTTCTTCGTCGAGCCGGGCACGGACATGGAGTGGTTCGAGACGTGGAAGGCGCTGCGCATGCAGTGGCACTTCGATCTCGGCCTGTCGCCGGACCGCCTGGCGTTCCATCAGCACGACGCGACCGAACTGGCGCACTATGCGCGCGCGGCATTCGACGTGACGTTCGATTTTGGCGGCACGCTCGGACATCAGGAAATCGAAGGCATCCACAACCGCTCCGATTTCGATCTCACGCAGCACCAGCAGTACTCGGGGAAGAAGCTCGAGTACTTCGATCAGCCCAACAACCGCCGGTACGTGCCGTACGTGATCGAGACGTCGGTGGGCGCCGATCGGGTGACGCTGGCGGCGATGGTGAACGCGTATCGCGAAGAGCAGGTGGAAGGCGAGGAGGAAGGCCGCGTGGTGATGGGCTTCAAGCCGTCCATTGCCCCCATCAAGGCCGCCGTGTTCCCGCTCACCAAAAAGGACGGGCAGCCCGACATGGCGCATCGCATTCTCGACGATCTGCGCAACGCCTTCACCGTGGACTACGACGAAACGGGATCCATCGGCAAGCGCTATCGCCGTCAGGACGAAGTGGGCACGCCGTTCTGCATCACCGTGGACGGTCAGAGCACGGCCGATCAGACCGTGACGGTGCGCGATCGTGATTCGCTGGCGCAGGACCGTGTCGACGTCTCGCAGCTCAAGGGATATCTGGCCGCGAAGCTGGTGGGCTGAGCGCACGCTCCGCTTTCCCCTGTCATTTCGCCGTCATTCCGTGGCATGACCGACGGACGCGAACTGCTGGCCGTGCGCGAGATCGCGCACGCCTTTCTGGTGGCTGATCATCCGAGTGACGTGCAGCAGTTTGCCCTGTCGCGCGTCACCCCGTTGCTGGGGGCTTCGTTCTCGATGGTCATGCAGCTCGGCGCCGATGGCGAACTGCTGCGGCCCGTGGCGCAGCACGAATGGCCCGCGGCGCACCGGGCCTGGATCGGGGCATTGCGAGTGCGCGTGGGGGATGGTCCGTCGGGGCTGGCGGTGGCCGAGCGTCGGCTGGTGGAGGTGGAAGACCTCTTCGCCGATGCGGCGCTGGGTGGCTGGCACGAGGTGGCGCACGAACTCGGATTCCGCTCCATCATCGCCGCACCGTTGGAGACACCGGACGGCCCCATCGGAGCGGTGGCGTTCTACTTTGCCGATGCCACGAGCATCAGCGATGAACAACGGGCGCTCGTGCGGCTCGTGGCCGATCAGCTCGCGGCGGCGACCGACAAGGCACGGCGCGTGGATGCATTCCGGCGCGCCAACGCGGCGCTGGCCGAGGCCAACGCGGAACTCGAAGCCCAGGCGGTGGCCTGGAGCGCGGCGGATTTTCAGCGTCGCCAGATCGAACGCATCGTCGTGGATGCCTTGCTGAATCTCACGGTCTCCACCGAGGAGCCCGTGGAGGCACATGCCACACAGCGTCTGGCATCGGTGCGATCGCTGGCGCTCGTGGCACGGGAGTTCACGGCCGTGACCGATCCGGCGATGGTCGCGGGCGCGTCCGATCTGCAGGACGTCGATCTCCGTGAGGCCATGCAGATGGCGGTCGCGCACTGGCGGCGTATCACGCCGCTCATTGCCGTACGCGTGACCGAACCCACGGTGCTGTTGCCCACGCTGCGCACGCGGACCGGAGCGGTCCAGCGTGTGCTGGAGCTGGTGCTGGGCATCGGCCTGCTCGGCGCCGCGGTCGAGCAGGGCGAGGTACGGGTGGCGATCGGATCGGGACCGGGCACACTGTCCCTCGTGGTGGAGTGGGACGGACGTCGGATCCTGCCCGGACAGGACCAACCTCCGCAGGGCCCTTCGCGTATACTTCAATTGTGTGGTGAGGCGTTCTCCTGGGAGACGCACGATCCGTACTCTGCCGTGCGCCAGTCGGTCACCGCCGCCGACCTCCCGTTGGTGCAGGCATTGGTGTCGCAGCTTGGCGGTGATCTCCGTCTCGATGATGGGCGCGACGCTCCCGCCGGCGCGCAGTCGATCACGGTGGTGTTCCCGGTGCTCTCCGATCCGTCCTGACGATCGCGGGACCCACGCATTTCAGTCCTTGGCATTCGTGGACGCAGCACGTCATGTCTCAGTCGCCCCCCATGCATCAGCAATCATCGCGTCAGTTGCAGGAGCAACTGACCTCTCTCGATATCGCGGACGTGCTCGCGTCGGCGGCGCGTTTCTTCCAGCAACAGGGCGGTATCTACACGGCCTTCGTGGAGAAGCAGGGCCCTTCGTACCTCGTGTTGCGTGGACAGGGCGGTGAAGAGATCGCTCTCGGCGCGCGGATCACCGAGGCCGGAACGCTGGTGAGCGGTTCGACCTATCTCTTCGACCAGCAGCTCGCGCGTTTCCTGTCGTCGCTGCCGCCGGCCGCGCCCGTGGCGCCGGCAGCCACTCCGGACGCTTCCGATGTGCCGGACGCCGGAACGCCGGCCGCGGGGAGTGCCGCATGAGCGAACTGGCGGTGAGCGCGGCGAAGACAGGCTTTCCCAATACGCTGCGGGTGCGCCCGGAAATCGTGACGCTGGCACCCGGCGGAGCCGGTGTCACGTGGATGGTGCGCGTGCAGGCGGCGGAAGCCTGGGATGCGGTGCGTGTGGAGTGCACGCCAGATACGTCGGTGCGGGCAGTGAAGCAGGCCGCGATGGCGCTGCTGCTGCCCGATGTCGCGCATCACGAGCAATACCTGGTGAAGTTGCGCGGCGCCGAAATCGTGAATGAAGGCATCACCGTGCAACAGGCCGGTGTGCTGCCCGCGTCCACCCTGCTCGTCACGTCGCGTCGTCGGCGTCCGCTGCGATGAGTACGGCTACCGTGACTACGCCGGCCGCCGACGTCGGAGCGCTCGTGGCATCGGTGCAGCGTTTGCGCGCCGAGATCGGCAAGCGGGTGGTGGGGCAGGATACGGTGGTGGATGAGATCCTCATGGCGCTCGTGGCCGGTGGACATGCGCTGCTGGTGGGCGTGCCCGGTCTCGCGAAGACGCTCATGATCCGTTCGCTCGCCGATGCGATGGCGCTGGATTTCCGTCGCATTCAGTTCACACCCGATCTCGTGCCCAGCGACATCACCGGTACGGAGATTCTCGAAGAAAGTGGTGGCGGCAGTCGCGCGTTCCGTTTCGTGCGCGGACCGGTGTTCGCGAACATCGTGCTGGCCGACGAGATCAACCGTGCGCCGCCACGCACGCAGGCGGCGCTGCTCGAAGCCATGCAGGAGCACAGCGTGACGGCGGCAGGCCAGACCATGCGCCTGCCGGAGCCGTTCTTCGTGCTCGCCACGCAGAACCCCATCGAGCAGGAAGGCACGTATCCACTGCCGGAAGCGCAGCTCGATCGGTTCCTCTTCGATATTCGCGTGGGATATCCCACGGAGGCCGACGAAGTGGGCATTCTGCGGGCCACCACGGGTGCGCGCGGCGCGGCCATCACGCCGGTGTTCACCGCCGACGACGCCTTGGCGCTGCAGCGCGCGGTGCGGGCGCTGCCGTGCAGCGATCTGCTGCTGCAATACGCCACGCGTCTGGTGCGGGCCACGCGTCCGCAGGAAGCGAATATTCCGGCCATCGTGTCGCGGTATGTGCGCTGGGGAGCAGGCCCCCGGGCCGGACAGGCGCTCATCCTGGGTGCGAAGGCCTCGGCGTTGCTGGCGGGGCGTCCGGCCGTTTCGCCGGCCGATATCCGGCGCGTGGCCATGCCGGTGTTGCGTCATCGGATCCTGCCCAACTTCGCCGCTGAAGCTGACGGCATTTCGGCGGAACCGATCATCGAAGCCCTGCTCGCGCACGTGCCCGCACCCACGAGTGCCACCGCACTCTGAGTCGGCCGCACGGATCGCGACGATGGCAGCGAAGGACGCTTCGGACGAAGGCACGCCAGTGCAGGGTATGCCCATGCAGGGCATGACAGGGGGATCGCACGGATACGGTGTGTTGCTTGATGCCGTGCGCGGTCTCCGCTGGCCCGCCCGGCGTGCCGTGGGTGCCGCACCGCCCGGCACGCATCGTTCGTCGCAACGCGGCACCGCGGGCGAGTTCACGGAGTATCGCCTTTATCGACAGGGTGACGATCCTCGTGCGCTCGACTGGAAGCTGCTCGGTCGCAGTGATCGGGCGTTCATCAAACTCAGTGACGACCGGGCGCTGCTGACCACCTGGATCGTGGTGGATGCCAGTGCGAGCATGGCGTTTCCCGCTGAAGGGTCGGCGGGGCAGTCGGGTCCACGCAGCAAATGGCAGATGGTCCGTGCGGTGGCGACGGGGCTGGCGGCCGTCGTGCATGCGTCGAGCGATCCCGTGGGGTTGCTGGCCACCGGCGCGTCCGGCGTCTCACGTTTGCCGCCCCGCACGCGTCGCGGCACGGTCCAGGAAATCGCCCGCATGCTCGATGGAGTGACCTGCGGTGGTGTGGACGAACTCACGCCGTACATTGCCGCGCTGTCTCCGAATTCGCGCATCGTGTGTCTCACCGATTGTCTGGGTGATCGCGAGGCTCTGATGCGCACGGCGTCGGCGCTCGCGGCGGCCGGTGCCCAGTTCGAGTGTGTGCACATCGTGGCCGCCGAGGAACTGGATCTGCCGGCCGGCGCCCACCTCGTGCGAGATCCGGAGACGGGAGCGCAAACCCGTGGAGAGTCGGCAACACCGGGCGTCGTGCTGGCGGCGCGGGCACGCGACGACTATGTGCGGGCCTTCACGGCGTTCCGCGAGCAGGTGCGTCAGGAATGGCGGGCCATCGGGGCGGGGTACACGCAGATTGTCACCACCGACGATCCCGCGCGTGCGGTGCGCGCGGTGGTGGTGGGAACGGGATCGTGCTGAGTTTTGCCTTGCCCTGGGTGATGGGCGCGGCGGTGGCCGCGGCGATCGGGATTGGTCTGCTGCATCTCCTGTCGGTGCGACAGCCGCCGGTGTTGTGGTTGCCCACCGCGCGATTCGTGACGGCGGGTGATGCCCGGGCCGTGGCCAGACGACCACGGCCGAACGATCTGTGGTTGCTGGTGTTGCGGGTGGCCGCGCTGTTGCTGGCCGGTGCCGCGCTCGCGGGCGCGCGGTGTCATGCCCTCGGTCCACGCACCGTGCAGCTCATCGTGGCCGATGCCACCATGCGCGCCGATTCCGCTGGGTGGTGGACACGGGCGGCGTATGCCGACGATCGTGCCGATGATGGCGAAGGCCGCCCCGCACGCGCGGCGGAGACGTCCCGCGCGATGCCCAGGCTACAGGCGGTGTGGGTCGATGGGCTCACCACCGATCCGGGCGTCGCACTGGTGGCCGCACAACGCGAAGCGGCACGCCTGGTGCGGAACGATCCGGCACTCGAACAAATCGGACTCACGGTGGTGGTGCCTCCCACTGTGCAGTCCCTGCGTGGATGGGAGGCGTGGCGGGCGGAATGGCCCGGGCACGTCCGAGTCGTTCAGGCCACGGAGCGTGATACGCCACGTGAAGCCGAAAGCCCTCTCGACAGTGTGTCACGGCGTGCGTCGCCTTCACGCGTGATGGTGTCCGTGCAGTCTTCGCACGGAGATGACCCGGTGACCGCGGCGTTTGGATTCGGTGCCGCGCAGCCGGTGATCATTCTGCGCGACTCGGGACGGGTGTCGTTGCCGGAACCATCGCGTGGAGCGTTGCCGGCCGATACGCTCGCGAATGTTTCCACCGTCACGGTACACTGGCCCAGAGACGGTGCGCCGTCAGGGTGGCAGCGGCTGTCGCAGCCCGACAGCGTCGGTGCCGTGGTCGCGCAGGAGATTGCGTTGGTGGCGCCATTCGTGCGTGCCTATCGATGGATCGGTGATTCCTCAGGAACGACCGACTCCACGGCGCGGGCGATACTCTGGTGGGCCGATGGTGGAGTTGCCGCCGTGGAGCGTTCCGGCGCACACGGATGCGAACGCGATGTGTATCTGCCGGTCGCCGATGGCAGTGATCTCTTGCTGGGCGCCGCCGCTGCGAGCGTGCGGAATGCCCTCACGGCACCCTGCGGATCGGCAATGCTGTCCACGCATGCCCTGAAAGACAGCATCGGCGATCTCGTCGATGCCCGTCCGTTTCGTGTCGGTCAGGCAACGTCCCTGCAGAGCGATCCCTGGTGGCTGACACCCGTGCTGCTGCTGGCGGCCGTGGGCCTGTTGCTGGGAGAGCAGTATCTGCGACGTGGTGAGGGCTCGGCGTGATGCGTGAGCTTCTCGCAAGTGTCGAGCAGGTGCGCCGGAGTCTCGTGTGGATGGCGCAGGGACGGGCGATGCTGCTGGCCCTGGGCGCGGGACTCAGCGGGGCGATCGTCACGCGCCTGGTGGCGGCAACGGGCTCTCCATTCGCGGCGATCGTCGTGGGTGTGCTGCTTGGCGGTCTGACATGGATGCTCATGCGTCCGCGTCGCACACCATCGGGACCCACGGCCGCGTTGTGGATCGAAGAACGGCAGCCCACCGCCCCCACATTCGCCCTGGTGACGCTGGTGGAGCAGGCCGAACAGGCGGGCGGCATCGACCTCGAAGGCACCGCACTCCATCGTGCGTCCGAGCAGATCGTGCAGCGTGTGTCGATCGGTGAAGCGCTGCAGCGGATGCGATGGCAGCAATGGCGTGGGCCGGTGGGGTTCGTCGGGGCCAGTATGTTGTTGCTGCTCATGTCGGTGTGGCTGCCACGCGGTGAAGGCCGCAGCGATCGTGCTGGCCGGGGTGGGCTGTTTGGTGGGACATCGCCCGACAGTGGAACCACGGCTCCTCTTGGCGCATGGACGGTGCAGGTGACACCACCCGCCTACGCCGGCGGTGGTACGCGGACGTTCGGCGATGTGGCCTCGGTGTCGGCGCTGACCGGCAGCGTGGTGGAACTGCGTGGCGATGGTCCGGTTCCCGAAGCGCTGAGTGCGCGTGTGGATTCGCTCACGGGCCAGTCTCTGCCCGCTCGTGCGGCAGACGGAGGGTGGAGTGTGCGCGCCAACGCCGAGAGTGCGCCCACCACCGTGCGTCTCACGCGCGGTGGACGCACCCGGTTGCTCGTGATCGAAGGGCATGCCGACACCATTCCCTCGGTGATGTTGCAGGCGCCGGCCCGTGACAGTGTCTTCCGCGAAGCGCGGGGTGTGCTGCCGCTGACCGCGGCCGCACGCGACGACATCGGACTCGCACGCGCCTGGTTCGAACTCATCGTCAGTTCGGGAGAAGGCGAGCGGTTCACCGTGCGTACGCTGACCGTGGGCGAGCGAACCTGGCCCCAGGGCGCGCATCAGCGTCAGGCGTCCTTCACCGCCACGCTCGATATCGGTGCGCTGAAGCTGGTGCCGGGTGATGTCGTGCATCTGCGTGCGGTGGCCCGCGATGGGCATCCGTCTCCGTCGCGCGATCTGGGCAGCAGTGAAACCCGCAGCTTCCGCATCGCCCGACCCGCCGAATACGACTCGGTGGCAGTGGAACCCGCCCCGCCGCCCGATGTCGACAAATCACTGCTGTCCCAGCGCATGTTGCTTCTGCTGACCGAGAAACTCGATCGGCAGCAGCGCGGGATGGCGCGTGCCGATGTCGTTCGTGAATCGCAGCGATTGGCGCGCGACCAGTCGCGCCTGCGGCAGGCTGTCGGAGACGTGATCTTTCAACGCCTGTCCGGTGAATCGAGTGGCGAACATGCGCACTCACCTGGTGACGGGCACGATCATGGGGTGGACCTGCAGGACGGCAAACTCGCATTGAACAACTCCAGCACGAGCGGCATGCTGGAAGAAGGCAACGATTCACCGATCGTCGCGATCAATCAGCCGTTGCTCGAAGCGTACAACGCGATGTGGGATGCTGGACGGGCCCTGGAGCAGGGCGACCCGCACGGGGCCATTCCTCCCATGCGGCTGGCGCTCGAAGCCATCGAACGATCGCGTGCGGCGTCGCGGATATATCTGCGCGGCCGTCCGCCCCAGGTGATCCTCGATATCGACAAGATCCGTCTCGTGGGGAAAGACACGGGCCTGGTGGCCAACCGTTCCTCACGCGACGCCCTGCCGCGTCGCGGGATGGAGCGTGATGCCCGCCTCGTGCGCATCGCGCAACTGCTGGCGCAATACGGAGCCGCACCCGAACAGCGCACGGCTGCCCGCGATTCCGTGGCGCTGCTGCGTGCGGAAGCCCTGAGCGATGCGCCGGTATTCGCGACCGCGCTGGGACGCGTGCTGGATGGACTGGAGAAGGGTGGTGATGTCACGCCGCTGCTGGTGGATGCCCGGCGGGCCCTGGGCAACGTCGAGCGGGCACCAGTGGGCCGCTGGTCGAGGACGTTGCCACCGTGACGGACCGGTCGAACATCATCGAGCCGTTCGTCTTCGCCACCGCGCAATACGACAGTGGTGACTGGGACTCGGCCCCGCTCGTACCGGCCAATGTCATCGACTCGGTGGCCCGCTACACCTCGCTGCCGGTGAGGCCGCAGGGGGTGATCGTGCCGCTCGCTTCGGAAGCCACGTTCCAGTACCCGCTGCTCTATCTGACCGGGCATCTGCCGGTGCGCTTCACCACACGCGAGGCGAACGTCCTCGAGCGTTACCTGGCGCGTGGTGGTCTGCTGTTCGTGGACGATCACAACCACGATGTCGACGGCGCCTTTCACAAGACCGTGCGCGAGGAGATCCGTCGTGTGGCCGGCCCGCTGGCGCCGCTGCCCAATACGCACGAACTGTATCGCTGCTTCTTCGTGTTCGACAACGGACCGCCGACCACCTCGCACGAGATGAACGGGTGGGGCGACAACCTCGTCCACGAACATCTCGACGCCGTGCTGCGTGATGGACGGATCAGTGTGCTGTACTCCAACAAGGACTACAGTTCGGAGTGGAGCTTCCACCCCGACAACAAGCGTTTTCTGTCCATCGACAATACGAAATTCGCGGTGAATCTGGTGGTGTATGCCCTCACGCGCTGACCATCGCGAGACGCCGGCCCCCGCGGCCACGCATCGGTCGATGCTCGAAGCCGTGTGCCGTGTGGGCGCACTCGTGGCACTCATCGCGGGCGCGTGGCTGTCGTGGACGGCGCATCGGGACACCCCACGCACGGCCGGATCACGGGTGATGCGACTGGCCGATTCTTCGCTGGCGCCCGTCGTCCGTGAAGTGCGCCGGGCGGCATCGTCGCCGGATACGCTCGTGATGCCACTGACCACAGTGCCCCGGGCCGCGACACGCGCGGCGCTCGGTGTCATGGCGCACGCGGGAATACCGGTGCGATGGGTGGACAGCACGGGCGCCGCCGGTCTCGCGCTGTCGATCACCCATGACGCCGCGCCGGGGGCGGGATTCGATATCCGGGTGAGTGTGCCCGTGCCGTCGCCTGGGGCGTCATCGACATTGAGTCTACGTGATGCCGGTGGACTGCTCGATTCGCTTTCCACCGATGCCCGTGCGTCCGCCCATTCGCCGCGGCTGCAGGCGTGGCGCGTGGCGGCACTGACGGCACCGGTGCGTGCGTCGAGTGGCAATGCCGAGGCCCTGGACACGGTGGCCGCCGCGGCGCCGCCCAAGCGTCTGCTGGTCGTGGCGCTGCCGGGCTGGGAGAGCAAGTTCACCATTGCGGCGCTGGAAGAACTGGGATGGCCGGTGGACGGCACACTGCGCACCTCGCCCACGGGCGCCGTCACGGTGGGAACTCCGCAACGGCTCGATACGGCACGGTATGCGGCGGTGGTGATCCTCGACAGCATGACCGTCGATGCGCCCGCTCTGCTCCGCTTCGTGAGGCAGGGGGGCGGCCTCGTGCTTTCGGGAGATGCCCTGCGCATTCCCGAGCTCGCGGCACATGGTCCGGCGCGCGCCTTCATGGTGCGGAATGCCACGGCCGGTGCGTTGCTCACACCGACACCGCGCCGGGGCCTCGAAGCGTGGGAACTGGGTGTGCCGCTCGACGCCGAAGTGTTGCTGCGCGACGCCGGGTCCCATGGTCACGATGAAGTGATCGTGGCCGGTCGCCGCATTGGTGCCGGCCGGGTGGTGGCGTCGGGCTATCGCCAGCTCTGGCGCTGGCGCATGGAGGGGACCGACGATGGCATCGATGAACATCGTCGGTGGTGGAGCGGATTGATCGCTCTCGTATTGCCGGATGGGCCATCGGTCCGGACGCCACGTGCGGTCTGGCCCGGCGATGTCGCGCCCTATGCCGATCTGGTGGCCATGGCCGGCCAGCCGTTGACCGCATTGCCGGCGCGCGTCTCGACGTCCGACACATCCCGAGGTTTCCGACTGCCGGTGCCGGCGGTACTGTTTGGATTGGCGGCGTTGTGTCTGCTGGGGGAATGGGCATCACGGCGTCTTCGCGGGCTGCGATGATATCGCGGTTCCTCCGCGACCCGTCTCACCCGGTCGCCGGACATCGATGACGGATCACCAGGACATGCCGAGGGATATGGCGAAGGACATGGCGACCGTTGCACTGATCTCGCATTCCGATTGTGGACGGCACGACACCGGGTGGGAGCATCCGGAGCACGTCGGACGTCTGCGCGCCATTCCGCGCGCGTTGCGCGAACGTCAGGCACTCTTCGAGCGGCTGCTGCACGTCGAAGGACGACATGCCACGGCCGAAGAGCTGGCGCTCGCCCATGATGCCGCCTACATCGAGCGGGTGCGCGTGATTGCGGAGTCCGGTGGCGGGCGGCTCGATCCCGATACCGTGGTCAGCGAGGGATCATGGGATGCCGCCACGGCCGGCGCGGGGTGTGTGCTGGATGGCGTGGACATGGCGTTCGACGGGCGCGCGGTGCGCAGTTTCTCCGCGGTACGACCGCCGGGGCATCATGCGCTGCGGGACCGGGCCATGGGATTCTGTCTCTTCGGCAATGTGGCGATCGCCGCGCACTATGCTCTCGCGCGGCATGCCTGCGAGCGGGTGCTGATCGTGGATTGGGATGTGCACCATGGCAACGGCACGCAGGCGCTGGTGGAACACGAATCGCGCATCCACTTCGTGTCGATGCATCAGTGGCCGTGGTATCCCGGTACCGGCGCCGCCGATGATCGCGGCCCGCTGGGAACGGTGTGGAACGTCCCCATGCCGCCTTCGCTGCCCGCGGCGCGTTACGCCGAGGCGCTGCTGCAGGCCGTCGATCAGGCCACGGAAGATTTCACACCCGATCTGGTGCTGATCAGCGCCGGCTTCGATTGCCTCGAAGGGGATCCACTGGGCGCGTTCACCCTCACCCTCGACGATGTGCAGGCACTCACGCGGGAGATGGTGCACCGGGCGCAGTCCTGGTGTGGCGGACGCCTGGTCAGTGCGCTGGAGGGAGGATACGCGCCGGACGCGGTGGCGCAGGCCGTGATGGTGCATGTGGAGGCGCTGCTGTGACACGTATCGTTCCGACGTCCGACCCTCACCGGCCCGATCCGCAGCCGCGTATCGTCTATCGGTCACGCACGGGCGACGATGTGGTGGATTGCCATCCGCGTGAAGTCTCGCAGTTGCTGGCCGCCGGCGGGGCGCTCTGGGTGGACATCGACTCCACCGTGCGTTCCCAGCACGCCCTGCTGGAGAAGGTGTTCCACTTCCACCCGCTCGCCGTCGAGGACACGCTCAATCCCAACTCGCGTGTCAAGCTGGAGGAGTACGAAGGGTTCCTGTTCATCATCATCCGGGGGGTGTCGCTCGCGCATGGCACGGACGACCCCTACGATCTCGAGACGAAGGATCTCTACTGTTTTCTGGGATCCACTTATCTCGTGACCGTGCACGCCGGGCCGATGGATTCGATCGACCGCATCTCCGATGTGGTAAGGCGCACGCCGGATCTGCTGTCGCGTGGGGTGGAGCGTGTGTTGCATTCCGTGCTGGATGACACCATCGACGCCTACTTCCCCATTCTGGAGTCGGTGGACGCGTTCATCGACGGCCTCGAAGAACGGGTCTTCGTCGATTTCGACGAAACGGCGTTACGCGATCTCTTCCAGGTGAAACGACTGGTGCTGTCACTGCGGCGCTATCTGCAGCCGTCGCGCGAAGTCATGAACGTGCTCACCAATCGGCCAAGCACGCTGCTGACACCGGAAGTGCAGATCTATTTCCGGGACATCTACGATCACGTGCTGCGCATCAACGATGCGCTCGACACCTATCGGGAATTGTTGAGCAGTACGATGGATTCGTATCTCACGCAGGTGTCCAATCGCCTGGGCACCACCACCAAGGCGCTGTCGGTGGTGGCCACGATGTCGTTGCCGTTCGTGGTCGTGAGCGGCATGTGGGGGATGAATTTCTCCCAGATTCCGATGTCCGCGTGGCCTCACGGCTTCTGGGTGCTGCTCGTGGTCCAGTTGGGGCTCGGGCTGCTGCTGCTGTATTATCTCCGGCGGCGGCGTTGGCTGTGAGCCTCATGTCCCTGCGTCCGAGCCTTCTCTCCTTTCCGTTGCACGATGTTCTGTCCTGACTGCGGGACCTGGAATCGGGCGGTTGCCGCCCGGTGCACGCGCTGTGGGGCGCCGCTCCCCGAGGTGTCGGCCCCACCCATCGACATCCCCGACGAGGAACTGCGCGAGCTGCGCCACGCCACCGGCAATCGCTACACGGTGGTGAAGCGGCTGGGCAGTGGTGGCATGGCGCATGTCTATCTCGCGCGCCACACCGTGCTGGGGCGGCCATTGGTGATCAAGGTGCTGCATCGCACGCTGGCCCAGGAGCCGGAGATGCGCGAGCGGTTCCGGCGCGAAGCCGAAGCGGCCGCGCGACTCGTGCACCCGTACATCTGTGCCATCGCCGACATGGGCACGTCGGGGGATATCGAGTATCTGGCCATGCCGTACTACGCCGGCGGCTCGCTGGCCGATCTGCTGTCCCGACGCAAGACGGTGAGCGCCACCACTGCGGCCTCGGTGGCCACGCAGGTGGCCTGTGCGCTCGACTACGCTCATCGCCACGGCGTGGTGCATCGCGACATCAAGCCCGACAACATCCTGTTCGACGAAGACGGCAATGTCGCGCTCACCGATTTTGGCATCGCCACGGCGCGGTTCCATGGACGGCTGACGGCCAGTGGGCGGGCCATGGGCACGCCGCACTACATGTCGCCGGAACAGGCGATGGGGCGGCTGGTGGACGGACGCAGCGATCTGTATGCCGTGGGCCTGCTGTTGTACGAGATGCTCCTGGGACATCCGCCGTTCGATGGCGAGGATTCTTACGCCGTGGGGTACAAACACGTGCACGAGGCGCCGGTGGCTCCGGATCAGGTGGATACCCGCGTGCCGGCCGCGCTGAGCGCCATCGTCATGAAGTGCCTCGCCAAACAGGCGGCGGAACGATACGACCGCGGCTTCGAACTGGCCGATGCCCTGATCCAGTTCCTGGCCACGGCGGGTGGTGTGGATTTCCGGAACGCCAGGACCGCGCGTGCTTCCGGACTGACACCGCTCTGACGCGCGCATCGATATTGCCTGGCGACATCCCCATTTTCCGCACTCACCCACGCTCCCATGCAACTGCACGCCGAGATCGTCACGGTTCATACGCGTCACCCGTTCATCATCGCCCGGGGTGGACAGAGCGAGTATCAGGTGGTGTGGGTGCGGCTCGTGGACAAGGACGGCGCGGAAGGATGGGGAGAGGCGTCTCCGAGCAAGTACTATGGGGAAACGGCGGACACCGTGATGGTGGCGCTGCAGCGTTTTGCCCCCGTGCTGGCGGACGCCGATGCCTGGTCGATCGACGCGATCGAACGGGAGATCGAGAAGGCGATGCGCTGGAACGCGGCGGCGCGGTGCGCGGTGAGCGCGGCGCTGCACGATCTCGCCGCACGCCGGCTCGGTGTGCCGTTGTGGAAGCTGTGGGGGCTCGATGCGCAGGCCACGCCGCTTTCCAGCTTCACCATCGGTATCGCCCCCGATGTGGCCACGCTGCGCGCGCGGGTGCGCGAAGCGGCGCACTACCCCTTGCTCAAGATCAAGCTGGGCTCGTCGTGGGATCGTGACGTGCTGCGCATCGTGCGCGAGGAGGCGCCGCGTGCGCAGCTGCGGGTGGACGCCAATGCCGCATGGACGCCCAAGCAGGCGCTGGGCATGCTCGATGTCCTGAACGAGGTGGGCGTGGACATGCTCGAGCAACCGCTGCCTCCCCAGGATCTGGCCGGGCTGCGTTTCGTCCGTGAGCGCTCCAACATTCCCGTCGTGGCCGACGAATCGTGCCTGGTGGCCAGCGACATCCCGAAGCTCGAAGGCATCGTGGATGGCGTCAACATCAAGCTCGCGAAGTGCGGCTCGTTGCGTGAGGCACTGCGCATGATCGCCGTGGCCCGTGCACACGGCATGCGCGTGATGTGCGGCTGCATGATCGAAACGACGCTGGGCATTGCCGCCGCGGCCCACTTCTCGCCGCTGCTCGACGATGCGGATCTCGACGGTGCGGCGCTGCTGTCCGACGATCCCTTCGACGGGCCCGGCATCCCCGATGGACGGGTGACGCTCGGCGATCGACCCGGACTCGGTGTCGTGCGCCGCGGCGGGTGAACCACGGCACACGGTCCGGCATGGCGAACGGGTCTGGCATGACACCGCCGCGGCGTATCGAGCGCTGTATCGAAGTGGCGCTCGCGGTTCCGCTCTTTCGCACCTTCACCTATGCGGTGCCGGAGGGAGTGGCATGGCCGATTGTCGAAGGCAGTCGGGTGCTCGTGCCGTTCCGCAATCGCGCGGAGATCGGCATCTGCGTTGGCGCCAGTGAACCACCGCCCGATGTCCGGCTCAAGCCGATCACCGCGGTGGTCGACACCGGGCCTTCGCTGCCGGCGCCGCTTCTCGAAACGGCACGGTGGATTGCCGACTGGTATGCCGCACCGATCGGTCTGACGCTGCGCGCGATGTTGCCGACACTGCTGTCGCAACCCAGGGCCCCCGTGCCTTCGGTGAAGACGCAGCGTGTGGTACGTCTCGTGAAGGAGCTGCCGTCACTGCTGCAACGTGAGGAGATGTTTGCACGCGCCCGGCAGCAACGGGCGGTGTACGATCTGCTCGAAGCGCAGGGCGGCGTCGCTCCGTTCGATGCGTTGCTCACGCAGGCCGGTTGTTCGGCCGGTGTCATCAACGCCATGGCGAAGCGCGGACTGGTGGAGATCCGGCAGGAGGCGCTCGAACGCGATCCTTTCGTGAATCGTGAGGGAGTCGCACCGCCGCCCATGCCCAGTGCCGCACAGCGTGCCGTCATCGGGGCCATTCTGGCGGGGGACCCGGGGCAGGTGTTCCTGCTGCATGGCATCACGGGCAGTGGCAAGACCCTGGTGTACATCGAGGTGCTGCGCGCCGTGCTGCGTCAACCGGGACGTACGGCCATCGTGCTGGTTCCGGAAATCGCGCTCACTTCGCAGACGGTGGACCGGTTCCGCGGGGCATTCGGTGACGACGTGGCGGTGCTGCATTCGGGGCTCAGCGACGGCGAACGCCTGGATGCATGGCAATCGTTGCGTCGCGGTGAACGGCGCATCGCCGTGGGCGCCCGTTCGGCACTCTTCGCGCCGCTGGAACGGGTCGGCGTGGTGATCGTCGACGAAGAACACGAAGGCAGCTACAAGCAGGCGGAAACGCCGCGGTATCACGCGCGTGAAGCCGCCATCGTAAGGGCGCGCGCCGAGGGGGCGCTGGTGGTTCTGGGCAGCGCCACTCCAAGCCTCGAAAGCTGGGAGCGCGCCGATCGTGGTCTTGCCACGCGACTCACGCTTCCCGACCGGGCCGGTGGAGCGCAACTGCCGCCCGTGCATCTCGTGGACATGCGCGCCGTGACGAAGATCGCGCGGGCCCAACGCGCGCCGCATGCCCCGCCCGATCCCATGTTGGGCGTGTTGAGTCCCGCGCTGCTGGTGGCCATCGAGTCCCGCTATGTGCGTGGAGAGCAGACACTGCTGCTGCTCAATCGCCGCGGTTATGCGGCCTACATGCAGTGTCAGGCCTGCGGCGATGTGCAGGTGTGTCCGCACTGCAGCATTTCACTCACGTATCACCGGATCCCCGAAGCGCTCATCTGCCACTACTGCCAGTATCAGGCGCCGGTGCCCACGCACTGCGCGCAATGTGGCGCCGAGTCCGTTCGTAGACGGGGGCTTGGCACGCAGCAGGTGGAGCGTCTCGTCGCGGAGCGATTCCCCGACGCGCGCATTGCCCGCATGGACGTGGACACCACCAGCGGCAAATGGGCGCACACGCAGATCCTCGATCGTGTGGCGCGCGGCGAGGTCGACATCCTGCTCGGCACGCAGATGATCGCCAAAGGGCTCGACTTTCCGAACGTCACCCTCGTGGGTGTCGTGGATGCGGACACCGGATTGAATCTGCCCGACTTCCGCGCCGCCGAGCGCACGTTCCAGTTGCTCAGCCAGGTGGCGGGACGCGCGGGACGCGGACCCAAGGGCGGTGAGGTGATCGTGCAGACACGCATGCCCGGCGCGCATGCCGTGCGCCATGCGTTGTCGCACGACTATCTCGGTTTCGTGCACGAGGAACTGGAAGCGCGGCGCATGCCCACCTATCCGCCCTTCGTATCGCTGGCCAATGTGCTGGTGAGCGGAACGCGCCAGGATACCGTGGCGAAGGCCGCCATCGATGCGGCGGCGTGGGTGCGGCGGTTGCTCGAACGATTCGCCGTGACCGACGTGATACTGGTTGGCCCTGCTCCATGTCCCATCGATCGCATCAAGGATCGCTGGCGGTGGCACTTCCTCGTCAAGGCCACGCAGGCGCGCACCCTGACGCGCATCGCGCGATACGTGGCCGAACGGTGTCCCGCAGGCAGTGAGAGCGAGCGCCGTGTCGCCGAATTGCGTCTGGTCGTGGACCGGGATCCGGTATCCTTGCTGTAGGCTGCCGCCTGTCGGTGATATGTTGCAGAGTGCTGCAGATTCACCCGCCAGATCAAACCCATGTCACACACGCTCTCCAGCATTCCGCCCTACGTCTTCTACGAACTCGACGCCCGTCGCGCGAAGTACCGTGCCGCGGGAAAGACGCTCATCGATGTCGGCATCGGCAGCCCCGATGGTCCGATACCGGCAGTCGTCGTCGAGACCATGCAGCGTGTGGCGGCTGATCGGGCGCTCAGTGGGTATCCGCACTTTCAGTCACATCCCGAGTTCGCCGCGGCGGTGACCGGATATCTCGCAACCCGTTTTGGTGTGACGATCGATCCTGCGCGTGAACTGCTGGCATTGGCGGGGTCGAAGGAAGGCATCGCGGAACTCGTCCTCGCCCACACCGGGCCGGGGGATGTGGTGCTGGTGCCCGAGGTGTACTACCCGGTGTATACGCGCTCCACGCTGCTGGCGGGCGCGGAACCGGTGTTCGTGCCCTTTCTGCCCGATGGACGGCTCGATCTCGATGCCATCACCGCGGATCAGGCCCGTCGGGCGCGGGTGATGATCATCAACTATCCCGGCAACCCCACCACGGTATCGGTGTCGCTCGACGAACTGGCGCGGTATGTGGCCTTCGCCGAGGCGCACGATGTGCTGTTGCTGAGTGATCTCGCGTACAGCGAGCTGTCGTTCGATGGGTATGTGGTGCCGAGTGTCCTGCAGGTGCCGGGCGCCTCACGCGTGGCGGTGGAAACCCACACCTGCAGCAAGAGCTTCAACATGGCGGGGGTGCGTGTGGCTTTCATGGCCGGCAATGCGGCGGCCATTGCCCGACTCGATGCCTATCGCTCGAACATCGGCTACGGCGTGTCCACCATGGCGCAACTCGCCGGAGCCACCGCCTTTTTGCATGCCGCGGAACTGGTGCCTCCCATCGTGGCGGAGTACCGTGCGCGCCGTGACTGCCTGGTGGCCGCGCTGCGAACTGGTGGATGGGAGGTCACGCCGCCCGCGTCGACGATGTACCTGTGGCTCGATGTGCCGGCCGGATTCGGCGACTGGGAGTGGGTGGACGCACTAATGGCGGGCCCGGGGGTGGTGGTGACGCCGGGATTGGCATTCGGCGACGCGGGGAAGGGGAAGTTCCGGGTGTCGCTCGTGCAGACGTCGGAGAAGCTGCTGCAGGCAGCCGACGGCATTCTGACGGTGGGGCGGTAGGCAGCGGGCAGGGAGGCCCCGGACACCAGGATTGCCTCTCAATCGGCTATCTTTCGACATGGCCTCACGGATGTGGGGCACGCCGGAGACGCGCGACGGTCTCCGGTGAACTTCCGACGAATGCTCCAGCGCCTCTGTGTCCGACGACGCCCAGCTCTCCGAGTCCGTTCCCGTAACGCCCGCGCTCCCCGATCGCGCCGATGCCCCCGTCTCCGAGATCACCGAACGCTTTCTGCGCGCGGTGATCACCGAGATCCCGCTGGATTGCATCGAGGAGTTGCACCTGTTCTCGCCGTTGCGGCAGGGAACGCTCGAAACCGGGATTGCCGTGCTGGCGGCACGCTCGACGGTGTCCGAAGCGCAGGCCGACGGCGATCCGGAGGTCGAGCCCGAGCTGCCATTCGAAGCGGAGGCGGCCGGCGACGTGAATGTGGAGGCGGAGGCCGACACCGACGCGAGCCTGAATCCGGATGCGGATTCGGATCTGGTCATCGACCACGTCGCCGATGCGACGGGTGTGCCGGACGCCGTTGCCGACGTCGAAGAGACGAGTGGTGATGCAGCGGATGAGAACCTCGTCGACGATGCCTCCGACGATGTTCTCGACGAAACCGTCATCGCAGCCGAGGCCGACAGCGCGGCCCTGGACACTCCGCCGGAGCGACCCGAGCGTCACACGGTGTACACGGCCCGCTATCGCTACATCATCAAGGGGCCCGAGCGCGGCAAGTGGGAGTCCAGTGTGAAGGCCGAAGCCGACGCGCCGCTCGTCACGGTGGAAACGGTCGTGCGTGGTGTGCAGCGTCGCGCGGGTGAGGAGTCCGAGATCGTGCGCTATTCCGCGGCGCAGATCGCGCGCGCCCTGCGGGTCACCCTGGGGTAACCCGCGACGTGAGCGAGACCGGACCCGGACACCCGACGAGTGACGCGGACGCCGCGGCCATCGAGGCCG
Source organism: Gemmatimonas aurantiaca (assembly GCF_037190085.1). Classification (NCBI taxonomy): domain Bacteria; kingdom Pseudomonadati; phylum Gemmatimonadota; class Gemmatimonadia; order Gemmatimonadales; family Gemmatimonadaceae; genus Gemmatimonas; species Gemmatimonas aurantiaca. Next base: position 119,880 of record NZ_JBBCJO010000009.1, on the reverse strand, counting down.
ACCGTCGGGCGTTCCGTGCATTCCTGCGTGACCACAATCTGCCGGCCACGTCGCAGCGCCTCGCCATTGCCGACGCGGTGTTGAGTACCGACCGACACCTCTCGGCCGAGGAGGTGGCCGCCGAACTCCGGCTTGCCGGTGCCAGTGCCGGTACGGCCACGGTGTATCGCACGCTGGAAGTGCTTGTGCGCAGCGGGTTGGTGGTGGAGCGCGATTTCGGCGAAGGGTTCAAACGCTACGAAGCAGCGCGTGGGGTTCCCAATCATGAACACCTCATCTGCTCGGTATGCGGCAAGGTCACCGAGTTCCGCGATGAACGTCTCGAGCGCATGACGACGGTGCTGGCGGAAGCGCACGACTATTCACGGCAGCGTCACCGCCTCGTGATTCACGGTCTCTGCGGAAGCTGTCGACGGGGCAATAGCCGATAGCGGCTGCCCCATTTCCTCGTTGCTCACCGTCGACTCATCATCTTTCGCGGATTCTCCATCGTGGCTCCTGAATCACTCACTGTTCTCGTTGCGTTCACCGCGGGCCTGCTCAGTTTCCTGAGTCCCTGCGTGCTGCCGCTGGTACCCTCCTATGTCACGTTCATCACGGGCATGGGACTCGACGATGTTTCGCGCGCGCGCCGTACGGCGCTGCTGCACGCGACACTCTTTGTGCTGGGCTTCTCGTTCATCTTCATCGCACTCGGCGCGGGGGCGAGCGCCTTCGGGCAGTTGTTGCGCGAATACCGGGTGTGGATCGCGCGTGTCGGCGGTGTGCTCATGGTCCTCATGGGACTCTGGATGCTCGATGTGCTGCGTTTCGGCGCGCTGCAGCAGGAGCGCCGCGTTCATCTGAGCGACAAACCCATTGGTTATCTGGGCACGGTGCTCGTGGGCATCGCGTTCGGTGCGGGATGGACACCATGCCTCGGCCCGACGCTGGGAGCGATTCTGCTGCTTGCCGCCAACGAAACGGAGCTGACGAAGGGGATCACCCTGCTGTCGTTCTACTCGCTGGGGCTCGCCGTGCCGTTTCTGCTCAGCGCGCTCGCGCTCGAACGATTCCTGGGCTTCTTCCAGAAGTTCCGCCACAATCTGGGCCGGGTGAATCGCATCGCCGGCATCCTGCTGGTGATCGTCGGTGTGCTGATGTTCACCGGATGGTTCGAGCGACTCGCCGCGTTCCTGCAGCCGCTGACACCGGCGTTCCTCGTCGAGCGGCTGTAAACGCCGGGCACGGCCATCGCCGGCGTGTCGCCGGTCCTGCAACCCGGGCTACGCGGCTTCGATGGCGTCGAGCAGTTGCTGACGCTGCCAGAGTGCCGCGTAGCGTCCACCCAGTTCGAGCAGCAGATCGTGCGTTCCCTGCTCCACGATGGCGCCATCCTCGAGCACGATGATGTGATCGGCTTCCCGCACGGCGCTCACGCGGTGTGACGTGATGAGCGCCGTGCGACCGTGCAGTGCACTGCGTAGCGCGTGCAGGATGGCCGCTTCGGTGTGCGTGTCCACGGCCGACAGCGCGTCGTCGAGCAGTACGATGCCGGGCTGACGGGCCAGCGCGCGCGCCAGGGCGGTGCGTTGTTTCTGTCCGCCCGACAGGTTGATGCCGCGTTCACCCAGTCGTGTGTCGTAGGCATCGGGGAGCGCGGTGATCGTGTCGCGCAGCTGGGCGATCTCCGCTGCTTCGTCGAGGCGCGCCGGTGAGGCGTCCGGTGCACCATAGGCGATGTTCTCGCCGACGGTCTCGCTGAACAGCAGCGCTTCCTGCGGTACATACCCGATGGCCGCGCGCAGTGTGGTGAGCGACAGCAGCTGTGTGTCCACACCGTCCACCAGAATCTGTCCCCGCTGCGGATCGAAGAGGCGGGGTACGAGATCCATCAAGGCACTCTTCCCCGAACCGGTGGCGCCCACGATCGCCAGCGTGCCGCCGGCCGGAATGCTGAAACTGATGTCGCGCAGCACCCAGCGGGGCTCCACCTCGTTCCGATCGCGCGCGGGGTAATGGAACCACACGTCGCGGAATTCGATGCGGTGTCCGCGCGTGGTTTCCTGACCACGATCGTGCACCATGTCCGGGGTGGCGTCGAGCAGTTCCAGGACGCGTGTCATCGACGCGGCACCGCGCTGAAAGAGATTGGTCGTCCACCCCAGCGCGATCAGCGGCCAGGTGAGCATCGCGAGATAGATGCCGAACGCCACGAAGCCTCCCACCGTGATCCGGTCGGCGATCAGCAGCCGTCCGCCCACGCCGATCGTCACGGCCGTCCCCAGTCCCGCGAGCAGCGCGAAGCCCGGATTCATCAGGCCATTGAGCTGCGCCAGACGGACGTTGGCGGTCAGGTAATCGTTGCCCAGCGCGCCATATCGGGCGATCTCGGGCTCTTCCTGACGATATGCGCGCACCACGCGTACGCCGGAGAGATTCTCCTGCGCCCGGCTGCTCAGGAGGCTGAACTGCCCCTGCACGGCTTCGAATCGATCGTGCACCCGTTTGCCGAGCCGCAGCATGAGGATCGGCAATCCCAGCATGGGCAGCAGAGCCGCGCCGGTCAGCAGAGGACTGATGCGCACCATCATGACCAGCGCAAACAGCCCGCCGAACACGGTGTTGGCGAAATACATGACCGCGGGACCGGCGGCCATGCGCACGGCGCTCAGATCGTTGGTCAGGCGGGCCATCAGATCGCCCGTGCGCCACCGCCCGAACCACGCCGCATCCAGGGCGGTCAGCCGGGCGAAGACGTCGCGTCGCAGATCGGTCTCGATTCGCCGGCTGAGGCCGTTCAACAGGAGCCGCATGACGAACCGCAGGGCCCCGCTCCCCACGGCCGTGATGAGCATCACAATTCCGAGGGTGACCACCTCACTGAGGTGACTTCCGTCACGGATCGCGTCGATGCCCCGCTGCAAGAATGACGGGACGAGGGTGGCTAGGGCGGCCGCCGCCACCACGGCACCGAGCCCCACCGCAACCTGGAGCCGGTAGGGGTGGTAATAGGGGAGGAGCCTCCGGAGCGTGTTACGCGCTGGCATCCTCGCCGAACTCTGGTTAATTCCGGTCATCCGCGAGGCGCGACCGCTCCGGTTTCCGAAGCGTCTCCGAAAGCCGGGGTCCGCGAGCCGGCCACGCGGCGTCCGGGATCAACGGCCATACACACAGAACGATCCTTCAGAACGATCCTTTCCACCGGGAGTTCTCATCATGGGTGAATATACGCGTACGTTCCGCCGGACTGGCTCGGCGGTGCTCCTGTCCACGCTGGCGCTGGCCGCTCTCGCGGCATGCGGCGGCGACAAGACCGATTCTGCCGCGCTGAGCAGTGACACGGCCCTGGGCCGCGATCTGGCCATGGCGCAGCGGGACAGCGTCCAGCCGCAGCTGCAGGACGTGCCGGCTCCGGAGCCGGTGACGCCAGCTCCGGCCGCTCCGGCCCCCAACCGGCCGGCCACGCGCCCGTCCACGCCGAAGCCGGCGCCCAGCAAGCCGAGCACGAGCACGCCGGCCCCGGCACCTGCTACGCCCGCACCGGCCGCGCCAGCGGCACCGGTGGAGGGCACGGTCGCCGCGGGTACGTCGCTCAAGTTCGTGGCCAACAGCAAGGTGTGCAGCAACACCGTGGCCGCCGGCGACAAGTTCACCGGCGCGCTGACCGAGTCGGTGCAGGCATCCAACGGCGTGACCATCCCGGAAGGCGCGACGGCCACGTTCGAAGTCACGGAAGCCAAGACGGCCAAGAATTCCAACGATCAGACCTACCTGCGTGTGCGCCTCGTGAGCGTGCAGTACGGCGGGCGTACCTATCCGCTCGAAGCCACGGTGCAGACGGCGAGCACCGAGCGCGTGCGCAGCGCGTCGAAGGGCACGGATGCCAAGAAGGTGGCCGGCGGTGCCATCCTCGGCGCCATCGCGGGTCAGGTGATCGGCAAGAACACCAAGGGAACGGTGATCGGTGCGGCGGCTGGTGCGGCGGCCGGTACGGCAGCGGCGGCGGCCACGGCCGACTTCGATACCTGCCTGGGTAGCGGCGCTGCCATCAGTGCCACGCTCGACGCCCCGGTGACGGTGCGCCCCGTACCGGCGCCGTAACGAACACGAGCACGCGTCAGCACGAGAACAGGGCGTTTCCGAACTCGTAGCGCGACACGGCAGCACATAGCGAAAAACACAACGGGGTGTCTGTCCATCGCGACAGGCACCCCGTTGCCGCTCCAATCGTACGCCAGTACAATGCTCGTGTCGGAAAAGGCAGACTTGGTCTGGTAAGCCCAAGTCCTTTCGGTAACGAAAGCTCTGGTCTTTGGCCTCGTGCACGGGATCCCCACGACGAACAACGGACGCCATGCGTCCCTTCGTTCGTCGGCGTGGATTCCCGGCTCGGGGAACGCTCCGGTGGAACGATCGCATCGACCCCACACCGGAGCCATTCATGCACCACCCGCATTCCCATTCTTCGCTGTACGACGTCGTCATTGCCGGAGCCGGTCCTGTCGGCCTGTTCCTGGCGCGCGAACTGCGCCTCGCGGGCGTTTCCGTTCTGGTACTGGAGCAATCCGCCACGCCGCATTCGCCGCTCAAGCGACTCCCTTTCGGTTTGCGCGGACTCTGGGGACCGAGCATCGAGGCGTTCTACCGCCGCGGACTGCTGGAGCAGATTGCCTCGTCATCGCGCGGTGACGGTCAACCCAGACCCGCATCGGCGGCGTCGGGGGCAGAGCGTCGTGGGCCCGCCGGTCACTTCGCGGGCATCCAGTTCGACTACGCCAACATCGACGTGTCGCGGTGGACGTACCGTCTGCCCGGTCCCGCGGACGCGCAACAGGGCGTCGAGATGGAACACCTCGAGCACGTGCTGGCTGCACATGCGCTGTCCCTGGGTGTCGAAATCCGGCGTGGCCATGGCGTGGAAGATTTCGAGGCGACGGACGATGACGTCGTCGTCCATGCCGGCGAACGACATCTGCGTGCACGTTGGCTGGTGGGTTGCGACGGAGGTCGCAGCACGGTGCGCAAGCAGGGCGGCTTCGGGTTCGTGGGCACGGAACCCGAATTCACGGGATACTCCGTGCAGGTCGACATGGCCGACCCTTCGATGCTTCCGCTCGGCCGTCACTACACATCGGCCGGGATGTACACGCAGTGGCAACCGGGCACGATCGCCATCGCCGATTTTGATGGAGGTGCATTCCATCGCACGGATGCACTGACGCGCGAGCACGTGCAGGAGGTCTTGCGTCGTGTGTCGGCCGTGGACGTGACGGTCGACGCATTGCAGGTCGCCTCGACCTGGACCGACCGCTCGAAACAGGCCACGACCTATCGCAGAGGACGTGTGCTGCTGGCCGGCGATGCGGCGCACATTCATTCGCCGTTGGGTGGACAGGGCCTGAACCTCGGCATTGGAGACGCGATGAATCTCGGATGGAAGCTCGCCGCGACCATTCGCGGTGATGCACCCGAGGGCTTGCTCGACAGCTATACCGCCGAACGACATCCGATCGGCGCGCGCGTCCTCGACTGGACGCGGGCGCAGGTCGCATTGATGCGACCGGATGCGCGTGCGTTGCAGGCCGTCGTTCGCGACCTCATCGACACGCGCGACGGTGCGACATACTTCGCCGAACGGGTGTGGGGCGTTTCGTTGCGCTACGATCTTGGCGGTGAGCACCCGTTGGTGGGCCGCAGTTGTCCGGACTTCGAGTTCGAGGACGGCACGCGGCTTGGCGTGCTGCTTCACAAAGGCATTGGTGTGCTGCTCGACTTCGATGACCATCCAGGGCTTCGAACGATAGGCCACCGTCTGGGAAACACGGTCGAATACGCGAAGCGCAAAGCAAAGGACCGGCTGGGGCTACACGCGGTATTGGTCCGGCCCGATGGTGTCGTGGCGTGGGCCAGCGACGATGAGCCGGACGTCGGCGAAGTCGTTCAAGCCCTCTCGCGGTGGCTTTCCCCCGACGTGATTGCGGGAGTGCGTTGAAGCCCGGCGTCGCCACCCGTCCTAAGTATTCCAGACGGGTGGCGACGTGTCATCCGTGCTCCGGACGTCTCAATAGCCCACCGCACCACCACTGCGCCGCGGTTCGGGCTGACCTTCCCAGCCGCCCTTCACGCGCATGATGGCGTTCACGTTCACGAGACTGCGGACTTCCCGCATGCCGTACCCCATCGCCCGCAATGAATCGAGCACCCCCGCGCGGATGCCGCCCGCTTCGAACGTGAGCGAGTCGGGCAGCCCCTGGTGATGCACACGCGGCGCGCGCATGGCATCGGCGAGTGTCATGTGATTGTCGATGACGTTGAGAATCACCTGACTGGTCCCGGTGATGATGGTCGGACCGCCTGCGGCGCCCACCACCAGCAGCACCCGCTTCGCCGGGTCGAGTACGATGGTGGGTGACATCGCGCTCAGCATGCGCTTGCCGGGCTGGATGGCGTTCTGTTCACCCTGCACGAGTCCGAACATGTTCGGCTTGCCCGGTTGTGCGGCAAAGTCGTCCATCTCGTCGTTGAGCATGAAACCCGCACCGCGCACCCACACACCCGATCCCCACGAGTTGTTGAGCGTGGTGGTCGTGGCCACGGCGTTGCCGGACGCGTCCACCACCGAGTAGTGCGTGGTGTGCTGCGGTTCACGTTCCGGCGTGAGCAGTAGCGGCTCCAGCTCCTTCGTGCGCGAGGCTGCGGTGCCGATGGTTGCCTTGAGTTTCTGCGCGTAGCTCTTGCTGGTGAGCTCCTCGATGGGAACCTTCACGAAGGCCGGATCGCCGAGCTTCGCGTTGCGATCGATGAAGGCGCGCTGATACGCGCTGCCCAGCAGGTGGAAGTATTCGGTGCTGCCATAGGGCGGCAACGACGGATACTGCTCGAGGATGTTGAGCGCCTCCGCCACGACGATGCCACCCGACGAAGACGGGGGCATGGAGAGCAGCGTGTAGTCGCGATACGTGGTGTTGAGCGCGTCACGCCAGACGGCTTCGTAGCGCCCGAGATCTTCCCGTGTCATGATGCCGTCGCCACGCTGTATCTCGGCCACGAGTGAATCGGCCACCCAACCGCGATAGAACCCCGCGGCGCCCGAATCGGCGATGGCCTGCAGCGTACGCGCGAGCTCCGGCTGCACCAGACGGGCACCCGCGGCGAGCGGCTGACCGCCCGGAAAGTACGGCGTCTCGTGGTGCGAATACTGCGTCACCGACTTCTGCGCGCGCGCGATCGAGCCGGCGAGCGCGGAATCGACGACAAATCCCTCCTGGGCGAGACGGATGGCCGGCGCCATGACTCGGGACAGTGGCATCGTGCCGTACTTCCCGAGCAATTGGGTGAGCCCCGCCACCGCACCGGGCACGCCCGACGCGAGATGCCCGTAGACGCTCTTGTCGGTGAGATTGCCCTTCGCATCGAGATACATGTCGCGCGTCGCGGCGAGCGGGGCGATCTCACGATAATCGATCGCGGCGGTGCGGCCGTCGGCCATGTGAATGACCGTGTAGCCGCCTCCGCCGATATTGCCCGCTTCCGGCCAGGCGACGGTGAGGGCGAAACCCAGCGCCACCGCCGCGTCCACCGCGTTGCCACCGGCCTTGAGAATTTCCACCGCGGCTTCACTGGCGGCCGGGCTGTTGCTCACGGCCATGGCCTTGGACGCCGTGGCGGTGGGCTGTGCGCCCGATGGCAGTCGCCACCCCTCGGGGAACGTCGCGGCGACACGCGCGGGAATGGCAGGCGCGTTCCCGTCGGCGTTCGGGGTGCATGCGCCAGCGAGTAGGGCCAGCGCGACCAGACCGGTCGATCGACGCGAAAGCTCCGAAACGAGTGAAGCGATCATCGGGGAGGGAAGGAGGGAGGAGAGGCGTACGGCGAACCCGCGTGACGTGATCCACGTTCGTGGATCGCCATATTGGGAAGCCTACAGCGCGAAGCGCAGCGATGCCCGGGTGTTGCGCACCCGCCAGGTGCGGCCGGTGCCCTCGGGCCGGTCGGCCTTGGCGTGCCAGCCCATGCCGAAGTCCTGCACCAGCGTGATGGCAAACCCCGGAGACAGCGTATAGCCGAACCCGACACCCAGCGTGCCACCCAGGTCGGTTTGCATCCGCTTGGTGCCGACGGCCTCACGTGTCGCCTTCACGCGCAGATTGCGGAAGGCCGTCACGCCGCCCTGGGCTTCGAAGAACGTGTGAAAGCCCGGTCCACCGCCGCTGCGGAACTGCGCCATCGCGGTGTACAGTTCGGTTTCGGCGGCACAGCCGGTCGTGCATCCGGGAGTGCCGGCGCTCACGCCATCAGGGGCACCGATCGCGAGGTCGTTCAACGGCACGAGCGTCACATCCACGCGGCCGTACGACGCGGCCACGCCGATCGTGGTGAACTCGTCCGTGGATTTCTCGATGGTGGCACGCATCTGCCAGAGCGGATCACTGCCGAACTGCCAGCGCGACTGGGTGGCGCCATCGGCGATATCGCCCAGTACCGTTGCCGCCGCACCGCCCGAGAACCACCACGGGCTGCTCTGGCGCTGTACCGGGCGACCGCGAATCTGCGCCGCCAGCGGGACGGCACCGGAGAGCCATGCGAGGGCCAGCGCGATGCATGCATACAGACGAATGCCGGTGCGGCTGCGCCTCCGCGCGTCGTGTCCGACCTCTCGCTGTGCGCCGCCGCCCGCTTCGCGCATTCCGGGTTGCCTCCGAGACAAGTTGAGTCCTAGTTTTCGATCTGCAGTCAACTTACCGCCCGTGTTCCGCAGGGGACACCCACGGCCTGGCCCGTGTGCGGACTGTCCCCAATCAGGTCATCGTGAACACCCCCACGCTCGATCCCCGCGTCACGGAACGGCGCAATCCCCGCACGGTCGACATCGACCTCGCTTCGCCGCTCGCGATCGTCGATCTGATCAATGCCGAGGATCGTCTGGTGGCGGAGGCGGTTGCTTCTCAACGGGAAGCCATTGCCGCGACCATCACCCACATCGAACGCGCCTTCCGCGCCGGCCGCCGTCTGTTCTACATCGGTGCCGGCACGTCGGGACGCCTCGGCGTGCTCGACGCGAGCGAATGTCCGCCCACGTTCGGCACCGATCCCGACATGGTGATCGGCCTCATCGCCGGCGGTGACCGGGCGCTGCGTACGCCCATCGAAGGCGCCGAGGACGATCCGGCGGGCGGTGCCGCGGAGATGGACGCCCACGAGATCGCGGACGGGGATGTCGTCGTGGGCATCGCGGCCTCCGGTACCACACCGTACGTGCGCGGCGCGCTGGTGCGTGCGCGGGAGCGAGGAGCGATCACTGCACTCATCGCCTGCTCCGAACCGCCGCCGGCCATGCGGGACGCGGCCGATGTGTGTATCCTGCCCATCGTCGGTCCCGAGGTGCTCACCGGGTCCACGCGTCTCAAAGCCGGCACGGCCACCAAGCTGGTGTGCAACATGCTCACCACCGGCGCGATGATCCGTATCGGCAAGAGTTATGGCAACCTCATGGTCGATCTGCGGGCCACCAACGCGAAGCTGCAGGATCGCTCCGAGCGCATCGTCATCGAGGTCACCGGTCTCCCGCGTGAAGAAGCCCGCGCACTGCTCGTGGCCGCCGATGGACGGGTGAAGCGTGCGCTCGTGATGCATGCGCTGGGCGTGGATGCGGCCACGGCCGATGCCCGGCTCGCCGAGAAGGGGGGGGTGATCCGCCGCGTGGTGCCGAACGCACCGCCGCCGGTGAGCGAGCGCGCATCGTGACGCCGCACGCGCCGGACAACGGCGCGATTCTCGTCGGACTCATGTCGGGCACCTCGCTCGACGGGATCAGTGCGGCCGTCGTGCGTTTCCACGATGCCGATGGTCGGGTGCACGCCGAGCTGCTGCATCATGCCCAACACCCGTACGACGCGACGGCACGCGAACGGTTGCTCGCGGCCATGCACGGCGGCTCCGCGCGCGACTATTGCCGGTTGGCGGTCGATCTGGGAAACTGGCTCGGTGATGCCGCGTCTGCCGCGATGCAGGGCGCTGGAGTGCGTGCCGCCGACGTCGGCGCCATCGCATCGCATGGACAGACGTTGTGGCACGAACCCGGACACAGCACCTGGCAGATCGGCGATGCCGCGCGCATCGCGGAACGCACGGGCTGTGCGGTGATCGACAATTTCCGCACGCGCGACATGGCCGTGGGCGGGCAGGGCGCGCCGTTGGTGCCGATGGCCGATCTGCTGCTCTTCTCGCATCCCACCGCGTGGCGTGCCCTGCAGAACATCGGCGGGATCGGCAACGTGACCATCGTGCCGCCCGTTGGCAGCACCGACACGATCGCGCTCGACGACGCCCGGGTGCGGGCGTTCGATACGGGTCCCGGTGTGGTGATCATCGATGGGGTGACACAACGGCTCTTCGGACAACCGTACGATCGTGATGGCGCCATCGCGGGCACGGGACGCATTCTCGAACAGATTCTGCGGGAACTGCTCGACCTGCCCTATCTCCACGAGCCGCCGCCCAAGAGCACCGGCCGGGAATTGTTCACGCCCGCGTTCATCGACGAATTCGTGGCGCGATGCACGGCGGCCGGTGGCACACCGGCCGATGTCGTGGCAACGGCGTGTGCCTTCACCGCGGCCACCATCGGCGCGCAGTACACCAGCTGGATTCCCGAGGCGCCGCAGGATGTGGTGCTGTCGGGTGGCGGTGCGAAGAATCCCTTCCTGGTACGTTGTATCGAAGGCGCTTTCATGTGGCACGGCGAACGCTTCGGGCGGCCGGTACCCACGGTGCGTCTCTTCGACGATCTCTTTTTCGATGCCGAGGCCAAAGAGGCGGTGGCTTTCGCCCTGCTCGGCTATCTCCATCTCACGGGTCGCGCCGGCAATGTGCCGGCCGCGACCGGAGCGCGTGCACCGCGCGTGCTTGGTGCACTCACTCCTGCAGCCCCGGGGTTGATGTCATGAGCGAACAGTCGCGCCGCGACCTCGCACAACTGTTGTTGCCGGTCATTCGCTGGACCCCCGATCGGGGATTCGCCGACGCCCGTCCGCTCATCGAGCAGGCGCTCGCTCTCGGTGTCGGCGGTTTTCAACTCGTGGGCGGTGAGCAGGACGGCGTGCGTGCGCTGGCCAAGGAGTTGCAGCTCAAGTCGCGGCATCCGCTGCTCATTGCGGCGGAGCTGGAACGTGGTGCCGGCCAGCAGTTCGCGGGCGCCACGGGTCTGCCGCCGCTCGCGGCCATCACTGCGCTCGGGGATATCGAATCCCTGCGCCGCGCGGCACGACTCACCGCGCGCGAAGCCCGCACGATGGGGGTGAACTGGAATCTCGCGCCCGTGTGCGATCTCGACATGCTGACGGAGAATCCGCTCATCGGCACGCGTGCGCTGGGCAACGATGCACGCAAGGTCGGACAGCTCGTCACCGCGTGGATCGAAGCCTGTCAGGCGGAAGGCGTGCTGGCGTGTGCGAAACATTTTCCCGGCATCGCCCGGCTCACCACCGATCCACATCGTGAACTGCCAACCGTGGATACGCCGGCCGATCAGCTCAAGGAGCTCGATCTGCATCCGTTCCGGGCCGCCATCGGCGGCGGTGTGGCCAGTGTGATGACGGCGCACGTGGCCTATCCCGCGCTCGACTCCAGTCGTGAACCGGCCACGCTGTCACGCGAGATGCTGCAGTGGCTGCTGCGTCAGCAGCTCAAGTTCGACAATCTGCTCGTCTCCGATGCGCTCACGTTGCCGGCGCTCACGGCCACGCGCACCCCCGCCGAGGCGGCGGTGCTGGCGCTCCGGGCCGGATGTGATGTGCTGCTCGATCCGGGGGACATCGTGACCGCGCTGGACGCCCTCGAGAAGGCGCTGGACGACGGCACACTCGATCCGGAGCGTGTGCGGCATTCAGTGCGCCGACGTCTCAAGTGGGCGCAGTGGGCCTCGCCGCCGAACGATTGGCGTCGACCGAGTGGCGCCGACACCGCGTGGGGCGCATTGCTGGCCGACAAGGTGTTGCGCTTCGAACACGGTCCCATTCCGCCCATGGGCGGGGTGACCGAAATGGCCATCGTCGATGACGACGACGATGTGCATGGTCGTCGCGCCGATCGCACCGGTATCGTGGACGCGATGCGACTGGCCGGGAACGATGCCCGCATCGTGAGCACGCCCACGCCGGCAAGCGGCGGTCCGTTCGTGATCGCGCTGTTTGCCGACTATCTGCCCGGCAAGGGACGCCACACCCTGCGCGACGATACGATCGCCGCCGTGAAAACACTCATCGAGCAGGCCGAGGCTCTGCAGCGCAGCGTCGTCCTGGTGGGGCTTGGCGATCCGCGCTGGGTCACGCAACTCGGCATGACTCATCCCACCATTCTCGCCTGGAGCGGAGACCGTGTAATGCAGCAGGCGGCGGGGCGGGGGTTGCTGAAGGGGAAGCGGTAGGGCCCCAAAACCCACAACTGCTCGGCGGCTTCAGCCGCCGAGCAGCTGCCACGCCGTCCAGGCCAGCGCGACCACCGCAACCACCGCCAGCATCGCATAGATCGGCTGCACGGCACGTTTCCGGTCTTCCAGCGCGGGCTGCACACCTCCCACCAGTCCGGGAGCCGAAGACGACGGCGTCGTGGGGCGCGCGGCTTCTTCGGTCACCGGGAGTACGGGCGTCGGTGTCCCGAAGCGCGGGGTGGGATCGCTCTTGATGGCCGGCGGCGCCGCAGCCGGTGTCGGCATTTCCCGCGTGTGGTCATTGAGCGTTCCCGCCAGAGGAAACGCGTTGTAGCCGAAGTGGTCGTGCGGCACCAGGGATTCGAGTCCGTCACCATCGAAGCGTGCCACGACCACCGTGATGTTGTCCGGACCGCCACGCTGATTCGCCCGGTCCACCAGCGTCTTGCAGATGACGCGCACATCAGGCTCGTCATGCGCGGCGGCCGCAATCTCCTCGGCACGCACCAATCCCGAGAGGCCATCGCTGCACAACACCAGCACATCGCCGCGGCGTAGCTGCTGGTGCGTGAGATCGACCGTGACATGGGCCTCGGGGCCGAGGGCCTGGAGGATGATGTTCCGGCGATCGCTGACTTCCGCTTCTTCGGGCGTCAGTTCCCCCGCCTCGACCAGACGCTGCATGAGCGACTGATCCTTGGTGAGCTGGCGGGCCTGGCCGTCGCGCACGAGATAGGCGCGGCTGTCCCCCACCTGCACCACGTAGACCTGATCGCCGAGCAGTCCGGCAATGGTGGCCGTCGTCCCCATGCCGCGATGTTCCGGATTCTCGCGGGCATGCTGATGGATGCGACTGTTGGCCCCGATGGTGGCATCGCGCAGCGATTCCGTGAAATGCTCGACCGAAGGGCGCGCCGGAGTCCACAGGCCGCGCATGGCCTCGAGCACCAGGGAACCCGCCATGCTGCTCGCGAGTTCGCCGGACGCCGCGCCGCCCATGCCGTCGGCCACGAGAAACAGCAGCCCATGTGCATCGGCGGTGATCTCGTGGTACCCGATGGAGAAATCCAGCGGCGCGCCGGCCTCGAGGTCGGCGACGAGATAGGTGTCCTCATTGTGTTCCCGCGAGCGCCCCACGTCGGAGAGCGCGAACACACGGGCAATCACCCGACGGTCATCGGGCGATGGCAGGGACTCGGAGTTCGAAGCGGGAACGGTCACAGCATCATAGATCGGGCCGGCACGAGCGAGGGGGCTGAATGCCCCTACGAACGGGAACGCCGGAGGTTGCACCGGCGGCGCGTCCGGCGGAAGGCCTTGAAGAGGTCTCCGGCCCGGCGGCGGGTCCGAATGAGCTCACGCTCATGTCCGGAAGACGGCTCCCACGTGGCCCGCGTTTCGACATCGGAGCAGATTCCAGCGATGCGGAATCGAGTCTCTTCCCTGACAGTCATTGCGGGACGCTCATCCATTCCCCGATGGACGGCTCTCCGATGGATGGCGGGCTCGGCGGATACGCCGATCCCTTCGGCCGCCATGGCCCCGGCCCTGCTGGTCACCCTGCTGACCACGGCCTGTGGTGGTCCGCAGCCTGCGCCCGTTGCGGCGTCTCCCGTCCCGGCGCGAGCACCGGCCGTCGCCGCGATGGCCGCCCCGACTGCCTCGGCCGTGGTGGCCGGGCTGCCACCGGTACCGATCGTACGCGATGCCCCGCTGGCCATCGCCGTGCGCTACCCCTCGGACAATCAGGTCCTCACCAGTCGCGATTCCAACTTCGTGCTCGGCGCGATCGGATCGGGGGACGCCGCGCTCACGGTGAACGGCGTGTCGGTGCCCGTCGCACCCAACGGGGCGTTCCTGGCCTGGCTGCCCATGCCGTCGGCTGCGATGGCCCGGTACGATCTCGTGGCCGTGCGTGGCGTGGACACCGTGCGCAAGACGGTGCGGGTGCGCCTGCCGGTGCGCACCCCGCTGCCGGCCACCGGGCGTCTGCGCGTGGACAGCGCCTCGCTCACGCCGGCGCGTGGATGGTGGATGCGCGCCGACGATGTCGTGCGCGTGAGCATTCGTGCGCCGCGCAATGCCCGCGTCACGGTCATGGGGCGCGACCGGGTTCGTCGGCCGCTCGTGACGGGAGCCGGAACGGTTGTGGCGACAGACTCCGAAGCGGGTGATGCGGCCGCGGTGTTCGCCACCGACCTCGCGGTGTCGTTGCTCGCCGACAGTGCGCGGCCCGCCAGGTTGTTCGTCACGCGTGGCGAAGGACGCGATCGGGACAGCGTCATGCTCACCATTCCGTTCGTGCGGGCGCTGCCGGCGTCCGCCCGTTTGCTCGGCGCATTGCGCAGCACGAACACCGTGGGCAGCGACACCGATCGCGTGGTGAACGCGCGCACGATCGTGGGTGGCACCTACAAGTGGCTGCTGCTGCCGGGCACGGTGCTGCAGGTGACCGGTCGACAGCAGGGATTCACGCGTGTGCAGCTCGACAACACGCTCGATGTCTGGGTCGACTCCAACGATCTCGTGTTGTTGCCCGAAGGCACCGCGTTGCCGCGTCGGGTCACGGGCGGACTGCGGGTGACGCCCGCCGCCGAATGGGCGGATCTGTCCATCGGCATGAGCGAACGGCCCGCGCATCTCGTGGAGGCCGCGGGACACACCATCACGCTCACGTTGTATGGCGTGCAGGCCAATCCCGAGATCTCACCCATCTTCGGCAACGACACGCTCATCCGGCGCATTGGGTGGGAGCAGGTGACGAATGACCGGGTGCGGGTCACGCTCACCCTGTCGCAACCCGCCTATGGCTGGCTCGCGTTGTGGGACGACGAACGTCGGGCGTTCGTGCTGCGTGTGCGGCGTCCCCCGGTCATCGATCGCAACAACCCGCTCCGCGGCATCACCATCGCCGTCGATCCCGGTCATCCGCCGGTGGGTGCCACCGGTCCGACGGGGCTCTACGAAGGCGACGCGGTTTTTCCGGTGGGCATGAAACTCGTGGACATGCTGAAAGCGCGTGGGGCGAACGCGTTCAGTACACGAAACAGCCTCGCCGCCGTGGGGCTCACCGAGCGTGGCGTGATATCCCGGCGGGCCAACGCGCACCTGTTCATTTCCATTCATCTCAACGCGTTGCCCGATGGCGTGAATCCGTTCACGAACAACGGCACGAGCACGCTGTTCTTCCACAATGCGAGCGAACCGCTGGCGCGTTTTGCGCAGGAAGAACTCATGCGACGTTTCGGACTGCGCGACCTCGGCGTGCACTATCAGAATCTTGCCGTGGCCAGACCGACCTGGTATCCGAGCGCCCTCGCGGAAGGACTCTTTCTCATGCTGCCCGAGCAGGAGGCGGCCATGCGGGACGAAGGCTTCCAGCAGAAGTACGCCGAGGCGCTGCTGGTGGGCGTCGAACGCTACCTGCGCTGGCTGGGCGAGGGAGGCCGGTGATCGGTCGGCTGCGACGATGGGGCATGGCTGCGCTGCTGTCCGGCATGTTTGGCCTGTTCGGCAGCGCGGCACTGATGCCATGCGTCGCGCGTGCACAGAGCGATCCGCGTGGACCGGTCCGCACCATCGTGACGCCACATCTGCGCGTGCACTATCAGGCCGCCCTCGATTCCCTCGCCCGACAGGTGGCAGTCATCGGAGAGCGGGCGTGGGCACAGCTCGCCACCGAACTGGCCGAACCGGCCGGCCCCGTCGATCTGCTGCTCACCGACAACGTCGACGCGAGCAATGGCCTGGCACAGGTGTTCCCCACCAATCGGGTGACCATCTTTGCCGCGCCGCCGGTGGGAATGCGCGAGCTGCGTTTTCACGATGAATGGCTGCCGCTCGTGGTCACGCATGAACTGGCTCACGTCTTTCACATCGACCGTGCGCGTGGTCTCTGGCGCGCGGGGCGCTGGGTGTTCGGACGCAATCCGTTGTTCTTTCCCAATGCCTTCACGCCAAGCTGGGTGAAGGAAGGGCTGGCGGTGCACTACGAAAGCAAGTTCACCGGCAGCGGGCGTATCGTGGCCACGGAGTTTCCCGCCTACGTGCGCGCGGCCGTGCAGGACAGCACCTGGTGGCCGCCTTCACGCTGGAGTCTCGCCACGTCGCGCTTTCCGAGAGGACAGGCGGCGTACGCGTATGGCAGTATGCTGATGCATCATGGTGCCACGCAGCGGGTCGATGGCATGCGTGCTTTCGTCGATGCTACGGCGTCGTATCCGCTGCCGTTCCTGCTCTCGCGCGCCTCGCGCATCGGATTCGGTGCGTCCTTCGACGCGATGTACGGGGTATTGCGCGATTCTATCGCAGCCCACATGCCCGATCGGACCGGCGACACCGCCTGGACCATCGTGAGTACCGAGGGCTGGTACGCCGAGTCACCGCGCTGGCTGGGGAACGATTCGCTGATGTGGAGCGCGGCGACCGGCCGTGAAGTCACCGGCATGTATGTCGCGGCCGCGGAGCGTGACGCGCGCGCCATGCGCCGGGCGCGGCGCAACAGCCTCGATGTGAATGTGCCTTCCGACAGCGAGGTGGTCTTTGCGCAGACCGAACGCCGCGATCCGTATGTCACCCGCAGCGATCTGTATCGGCAGGAAAGCCCTGCGGGTGCCGAATCCGCGCTGACGCATGGTGCTCGGCTCGTCATGCCCGATGTGCGCGGGGATGGAGTCATCGTGGCCGTGCAGATCGAAGCCAATGTCAGTCGGTTGGTGCGCGTATCGGCAGACGGCAACATCCGGATGCTCACCGGTGTCCGTTCCGATGAGCGGTGGGCGGAACCCCGCTGGTCACCCGATGGCACGCACATCGTGGCCGTGCAACTGCTGCCCACCGGTGAGCAGCGCATCGTGGTGCTCGACAGCCTCGGCGTGTTGCGTGCCGCCGTGGCCGGCGCCCGCGCGGTGTTCGAGAGTCCGTCGTTCACACCCGATGGAAAACGTCTCGTGTGGGCCAGCGATCGCAGTGGACGCATGCAACTGGAGACCACTGCATTCGATGCGACCTCCACGAATGCGCACGTGGATACGCTGCGTTGGCGCGACGAGCGCGCCGAGGTGACGCAGGCCAGCCATGTCAGCACGGCCGTGTACGAGCCCAGTGTGTCGCCTGATGGGAAGCGTGTGGCCGCGCTGTTCTTCCGCGCCGATGGCAATCATGTGGCGTATGCGACGCTCGATACCACCGGACCGATGGCGCGGGCCGCCTGGTATCCGGTGCGCAACACGGTCACGCCGCCGCCGGTGCCCGATTCCGCTCGCCTCGTACAGCAATCATCGCGTCCGTATCGCGCCTGGAGGCAGTTGATCCCCCGCTACTGGCTGCCGCAGGTGGGCGAAGGACGTGACGGACGCATGACCATCGGCGCGAGCAGTAGTGCCGTGGATATTCTGGGTCGTCATGCCTGGAGCGCATCGATGCTCGTGCAGCCTGGGTATCGCGAAACCGACGGACACATCGCCTATCGTTTCGCTGGACTGGGCGTACCGGTGTTCGACGTGACCGCATCGCAGGAATGGGATGGGTCATTCCGTTCCACCACGTCCACCGGAGCGACGCTGGGGCTCGTGGCGCGCCGCCGCCGGTTCGTCACGATGACGTCCACCTGGTCGGTGCCGCGCATTCGCTGGAGCGTGTCCACCACGCTGGGCGCGCAATACGAGCTGCGGGATTTCACGGCCGATGTCGACTCCGCGCTGGGACCGGCCAACTCCACATTGCGCAGCGGTACGCGATATCCGTCGTTGTTCATGAACGGCAGTTTCTCCACGGCCCGACTCGCCACACGTGCGGTGTCGGTCGAAGAAGGCATCACGTTGTCGCACAGCACGGGCTATCGATGGCGCGAAGACGATCCGTCCACCGGCTCGTGGCGCACCATCATCAACGGACGGGGGTTCGTGCCCCTGCCGTTGCCGGGATATGCCCGGCATGTGCTCGCTCTGCGTACCACGGCGGGCATTGCCGACAACAAGAGTGCCACCGAGTTCAGCGTGGGCGGTGTGAGTGGCGTGAGTGCGGAACTCGTGCCCGGTGTCGTGATCGGTGATCCTGCGCGCTCCTTTCCGCTGCGTGGGGTGGCACCCGGTGTGCAGCGCGGTATCCGGGCACTTGGCGGCAGCGCGGAATATCGTGCGCCGCTGATGATGTTCAGTCGGGTACCGAGTCCGTTCACGGTGTATGCCGACCGGATGTCGCTGGCGGTGTTCAGTGACGCCGCGCGTGCGTGGTGCCCGTCGTCGCTGGCCGCGACGGTCACGCCGGTGTGCAATCGCATCGGCGAGCGCGATGGCTGGATCGCGTCGGCGGGCGCGGAGCTCGTGCTCGACGTGGCCGTGCAGTACGACACCCCGTATCGCGTGCGTATCGGCGCGGCGGCTCCGTATGTGGCGCCGGTCGGGGTGAAACGTGGCGGTGCATTCTACGTCACGCTGGGCGGGTACTTCTGAAACGTTCGACCTGATAGCCTGATAGAGAGACGATATGGCGACCCCTTTCATTCACGAGACGGCCGTCGTGCTGGGCGATGTGCGCCTGGCCGAGGATACGAGTGTGTGGCCCACGGCGGTGATCCGGGGTGACGTGGAGCAGATCACGATCGGTGCACGCAGCAACGTGCAGGATGGCGCGGTGATTCATGCCGATCCCGGCAAGCCGACCATCGTGGGCGAGGACTGTGTGATCGGACATCGCGCGGTGGTGCACGGCACGATCCTGGAAGACCGCGTGCTGGTGGGGATGGGCGCGGTGCTGCTCAACGGCGTTCGGGTGGGCACGGGGAGCATCATTGCCGCCGGCGCGGTGCTGACCGAAGGCACGCAGGTCCCGCCGGGATCGCTGGTGGTGGGGATACCGGGGAAAGTGGTGCGTACGCTCGACGTGTCGCAGCAGCAACGGATTCCCGAAAACGCGGCCCGGTATGTGGAATTGGCGCAGCACCATCTTGCCGGACGTGTGCCGCGGGTGAAGAGCGAATGACCGGATGACGTGACAGCAGGCAACTGCCGTCATCCTGTGTGAGAGCAGGCAAGTTGGCATGCCGGCTCGTGAAAGTTGTCACAAGTGGCCCTTTTGACTCATGGCGGCTTGGTGCGCCCTTGGTGCAGGGACCTGGTTTGCCTCCTATCCCGTAAGACATTGGTACTCATGAGTTTGTAGCATCGTATCTGTTGTGTCACCGTCGATGACGACTGTGATCACATCACAATTTCCAATGGCCGGGCTCGCCTGCGCAACACAAACCTGCGCGCGGTGGACAACTCCACTGCTCTCGCAGGTACGTGATATGGTAAATGCAAGTGACGGTTGGGTAAGGCGTTAACTTGCGACTTGCGCGGCCTCACGAATGGAGGCACCATACGCGCCCGCTCGGCCCCCCGCCCGATAGTCCGGGGACGCACCCGGACCGACGCCAGCGACCGTCACCGCCCCACGCCAAAACAGCAGGAGTTCTGTCGAATGCCCTTCTCCGCGACGCCCCCGGAAGGCCTGGTCACGTTGTCCGCGAACGCGCGCACCGTTCTGGAAAAGCGCTACCTCGTCAAGGACAAGGCCGGCAAGCCGGTGGAAAAGCCGGAGGACATGTTCTGGCGTGTCGCCACGGTCGTGGCCGAGGCCGACCGTCGCTACGGCGCCTCGGATGGCGCGGTGCAGGCCATCGCCGAGGAATTCTACTTCCTCATGACGCAGCGTCGGTTCGAGCCCAACTCGCCCACGCTCATGAATGCCGGCCGTCCCCTCGGGCAGCTCTCGGCCTGCTTCGTGCTGCCGGTCGATGATGCGCTCAGCAACGGACAGAGCGGCATCTACGACACGCTGCGCAGCATGGCGCTCATCCATCAGAGCGGCGGTGGGACGGGCTTCTCGTTCTCGCGGCTGCGTTCGCGCGGCAGCATGGTGCGCTCGACCACTGGCGTGGCGTCGGGCCCCGTGTCGTTCATGCAGCTCTACGATGCGAGCACGGACGCGGTGAAGCAGGGCGGTACGCGGCGTGGCGCGAACATGGGCATCCTGCGCGTCGATCATCCCGACGTGATGGAATTCATCACGTGCAAGGAAGACCTGACCAAGATCACCAACTTCAACATCTCGGTCGGCATCACCACGAAGTTCATGGAGGCCGTGAAGGCCGACACGGACTACGATCTCGTCGATCCCGTCTCGCAGAAGGTCACCGGCCAGCTCCGGGCGCGCGACGTATGGGACAAGATGATCCTCGGCGCGTGGCGCACCGGCGAGCCCGGCGTGTTCTTCATCGACGAAGCCAACCGCTACAACCCGGTGCCGCACCTCGGCAGCTACGAAGCCACCAACCCGTGTGGTGAACAGCCGCTGCTGCCGTACGACGTGTGCAACCTCGGTTCCATCAACGTCGGTCACTACGTCAGCAATGGCGTGGTGGACTGGGAAGCGATGCGCCGCGACATCGCGCTCAGCACGCACTTCCTCGACAACATCATCGACGTCAACAAGTACCCGCTCCCCGAGATCGACGCGCTCTCCAAGCGCATCCGTCGTATCGGCCTGGGTGTGATGGGTTTTGCCGACATGCTCGTGCGGCTCGGTATTCCGTACGACAGCCCGGAAGGCGTGGAGATGGGCCGCAAGGTCATGGAGTTCCTCGACGTCGAAGGCAAGAAGGAGAGCGAGCGTCTGGCGCGTGAGCGTGGTGCGTTCCCCGAGTGGGCGCAGTCCATCTGGGGCCCTGACGAAACGTGTGCGCGTGACGCCAACGGCCAGCGCATCCGTCCCATGCAGTTGCTGCGCAATTGCAACGTCACCACCGTGGCGCCCACCGGCACCATCTCCATCATCGCCGGTTGCTCGTCGGGTCTCGAGCCGCTCTTTGCCGTGGCCTTCATGCGCAATCAGGCCGGCGTGATGATGCCCGATGTGAACGAAGACTTCGTGGCCATTGCCAAGGCCGAAGGCTGGTACAGCGACGAGCTCATGGAGCGCATCGCGAAGACCGGCAGCGTGCAGCATGCCGAGGTGCCGGCCAAGTGGCAGGCGGTGTTCAACACGGCGAACAACATCTCGCCCGAGTACCACATCCGCATGCAGGCCGCGTATCAGCAGCACTGCGACTCGGCCATCTCCAAGACCACCAATTTCGGATTTGCCGCCACGGTGGACGACGTGCGCGCCATCTACGAGATGGCGTACGACATGAAGTGCAAGGGCGTGACGGTGTACCGTGACGGCTCGCGTGACAACCAGGTGCTCAGCACCGGCGCCACGCAGGATGCCGCGGCCAAGCGGGAAGACGCCAAGGCCGCGGTGAGCGGTGAAGCGCCCAAGGCCGATGCGAAAGCGGAGGTTGCGCTCAAGCGTGAGATCGGCGAGTTGCAGGGCACCATTGCCGAACTGCAGAACGAACTCGATCGCACGCGCAAGCAGCTGTTCAGCGCGGAAGCCGAGAACGCCAGCCGTCGTGGCAAGCGCGCGCGTCCCGACGTCATGCGCGGCACCACCATCCGCAAGGAAACCCCGCTCGGCACGATGTTCGTGAACATCACCGAAGACGAGAAGGGGCAACCGTTCGAAGTGTTCCTCAGCCTCGGCAAGGCCGGCGGCAGCGCCATGGCCGACGCCGAAGCCATCGGCCGGTTGGTGTCACTCGCGCTGCGTTCCGGTATCTCCGTGCAGGAGATCCACCGTCAGTTGCGTGGCATCTCGAGCGACCGGGCCGTGGGCCTCGGCCCCAACAAGGTGCTTTCTATGCCCGACGCCATCGGCATCGCGCTGGAGACGTGGCTGCGCGAGAAGCAGGGTGTGCAGCAGGACCTGCTGAACGGTGGCGCCGCATCGGTGGTTTCGGGCCCGGTGAATTCGTTGCAGCCGCCGGTGCCCACGCCGGCCGCTGGTGTGCCCATCACGCGTCCGCCGCATGCGGCCGAGCAGGTGCAGCCGCAGATCGAGTTCGGCGGCGTGGGTGGTGAAGTGTTCATGGGCACGTGCCCGGACTGCGGCAGCCAGCTCGAGTTTGCCGAAGGTTGCGTGAAGTGCCACGTGTGCGGGTTCAGTGAGTGTGGGTGAGAGCGCGCTGAGTCTGTGAGGGCGTCGCCCGCCGCCATAACTGTCGCGTTCCGCCACCATAATTGTCGCGATCTCCGCCATCATAACTGTCGCGACGCGGTAAGTGTATAAACAGCAAAGGGATGCAGTCATCGGACTTGCATCCCTTTGCGCATTATTTCGTCCCTGTCGGTGTAGCGACTTCGTAGTTTGTCCCTAAAACTGTGCGTCGTGCTTGTTGTCCGCCGTCATAACTGTCGCGTCCGGGCGCCACAAGTTCGCATCTGCCATCTTCACGCGGTGCGCGGTTCGGAAAGACGACCGTCGAATCTGCTACTCGTCGGACGCGTCGCCCGCGCACCAACGCGAAATCCCCGCCCGCCCGCAGGCGATCGGGATTTCAACACCTCGGGACTTGCCGCTGCGGTTGGCGATGGTATCAGAGACGGCCGGAGGAATTGTCATAGAGGCTACTCACCCCCCGCGCACACTGGCCGCTGATGCCCGCCATTGGATAGCTTTCGAAGTTTCACCACACGACCCCCGCCGGCTCCCGCTCGGACCGTAGCTCAGGCTTCGGGTCCCCACCTGAGGTCCACGTACCCCCGCATGGGGCGGCCCTACGCTTCCGAACTTTCGGCCTTTCCCGAGACCTACCACTGGTCGCTCGGCATCGACATCGACGCCTACGTCGCCCTTATCAGGCGTGCGGCGCGCTACCCGCTCGTCGCCATCGGGTCGGGCGGCTCGCTCTCGGCCGCCCAGTTCTGCGCCGATTGGCACCAAGCGGCTACCGGGCGTCTGGCCAAGGTGCTTACGCCCCTCGAGGAGGTCGCGGCCGGGGCTGGACTAAACGGGGTAGCGGTTGCCGTGTTGAGTGCTGGGGGACGGAATGCAGACATTCGGCGTGCGTTCGCCGCATCGGCGGGGGCCGAGCCACCGGTGAGCTGGATCCTCACGGGCGCCCCGAGCAGCCCCTTGGCCAGCGCGGCCCGCGAGGCGTCGACCGCTCCCGGCGTGATCGCCGTCCGCCCGCCGACGGGGCGGGATGGTTTTCTCGCGACGAACTCGCTCCTCTCTTTCGCCGTCCTGACGCACCGGGCGTATGTGTCGGCGCTCGACAGCCGGCCGCACGGGAGCCGTGCTGTCGGTGACGAGACCCTGCCGGGTACGTGGCAGGAGTTCGCCGGGGCCGGGGTGTCGCTCGTCGGCACCCAGGCGGAGCAAATTTCAGCCGCTTCGACGTTGATCGTGCTCCACGGATACACGACCCGCGCGGCTGCGGTGGACCTCGAGTCGAAGTGCACCGAGGCGGGCCTCATGCAGGTGCAGCTTGCAGACTTCCGCAACTTCGCGCACGGGCGGCACCACTGGATCGCGAAGCACCCGGACACGGCTGTGCTTGCCCTCGTCGCGCCCGAGGACGAGCGCTTGGCCGATCGCACGCTCGCGCTCCTCCCGCGGGTCGTGCCCCAAGCGAAGCTTGAGGTGCCCGCATACGGGTTCCGTGGCGCACTCCGAGCACTTGTCGATGTGATGCGGCTTGTCGAGACCATCGGACGCGTGAAGGGCATCGACCCGGGACGGCCGGGCGTGCCCGCATTCGGCGGCAAGCTCTACTCGCTCCGGGGCATCGACCTCGTCGATCCTGTGAGGCCCGCGCGGGCCGCGAAAGCGGAGAAGGTAAGGTCGCCGCACGGGCGGCAGGCGGAGACGTGGTCGTCCGACGTGGAGCGGGCCATTGCGCGGAAGGTGCGACGTCCCTTCGCGGGCTTGTCGGACGACGACCGAGCGTCGTGGCTCGCAGCTTATGCGGCGGCCCGCGACGCCCTCGCTGGCCGCACGTTCGCCGGAATCGCGTTCGACTATGACGGCACACTCGTCGACGCGTCGGACCGCTTCCGTGGTCCGCGCACGGAAGTCGCAAACGCGCTGGTCCGGCTCCTTGGGCACGGGATCACCCTCGGCATCGCGTCGGGACGTGGTCGCTCAGCCGGCAACGAGCTGCGGGCGGTTCTGCCTCGTGAGCACTTAGGCCGAGTCCTCATGGGGTACTACAACGGCGGCGAGGTGGCCCTGCTTGCGGACACAGACGCACCGGACCGCACCGAGCCGATCGACGGCAGCTTGGCGGCGCTCGCGGCCGCGATTCGTGCGACGCGCGCCTGCTCGATGGCAGAACTTACGATTCGTCGGCAGCAGATCACGCTGGAGCCTCATGACGTGTCCCGCGTGAACGAGGTGTGGGCCGCCGTCGAAGGCGTCGTGCTTCGCGAAGGCGGCGGCGCGCGTGTCGTGCGATCGAGTCATTCGATTGACGTCCTCGCGCCCGGTGTCTCGAAGCGCAACCTCGTCGAGGCGATGCGGTCGCATCTCGGTGCGCCCGCCGATGCCCCGATCCTCCGCGTCGGAGATAGGGGCACGTGGCCGGGCAACGATGCGGAACTGCTGGCGGATCTCGACGGCGTCAGCGTGGACGAGGTGTCTGGAGACCCCCTCGCGGCGTGGAACTTCGCGCCGGCGGGCGTGCGCGGCGTGGCGGCGACGCAAGCGATCCTCGAACAAGTCATCGCGCAGGACGGCGTGGCGCGCATCGTGTGGAACGGCGCCGCGGGGACGGTACGGCGCCGCCGTGCCGCCGTAACGGACGTCCCTCAAGCAGCCGACACATGAACGAGGAACTCGGGCTCAAGCTCTTGGCCAACCTGCTTGAGTGGAGGGACGAGGCGCGCGTCGAGTACCAGTGGCTCAAGTTCATGGCCCGATACAAGTACGACGGGTACCAGGACTTCGTCGCAGGGAAGCGATTCCTCGCGAGCCTGATCAGCTGGCTGCGTCAGTTCCCAACGGTCGCGGAGCGGCGCGCCGCATACTGCTTCATGCGTGAACGCCTGGTGTACCTCGGCCCGGCCGAGGTCAACCACCTCGTTCGCCGCACCTACCACGAAACTATCCGTCCCCGGCTCGGCCGCGCCGTCGCGGCGCGGCTCGACGTACCGGAATACCTCATTTGGTCGCACCCAGACGCGCACGAGACCTACAACCGCCTGCTCCGAGCCTCGCTCTTCTTCGGCCTCAGTGACGGCGCGCGGATCGACGTCTTCCGGCGAGCGAATACAGGCATCATCAGCAACGAGCAGGTGCTGGTCGCGCCGCAGATCCACGAGTCGAAGTGGAAGAGTGTCCTCAAGAGCCTGCGAAAGGAGCGGGGAGCGGACGCGCAGTTCGAGTTCGTCTTCCTGCTCGACGACTTCACCGCGAGCGGCGCGACGCTCGTACGCTACGACGCCGACGACACGGAGTGGACGGGGAAGCTGGTGCGCTTCTGGGAGGATGTTCAGCCATACTTGACGACGCACTTCACCGCGAACTGGACCCTCGGTGTACACCACTACGTGGCGAGTCATGACGCGCGAACGAACATCCACCAGCGCGAGGCGCTGATCCGGAGCGAAAAGCCGGCCGCGCAGTGGTTCGGCGCGCCCGTCGAGTTCACCTTTGGCACCGTGTTGCCGGCGAGCCTCAAGCTCGACCCGTCGCGCGATAGTGAGTTCCTTGCGCTGGTCGATTCGTACTACGACCCCGCGATCGAGACTAGGCACACGGACGTCGGCGGCGATTCTGTCGCCCGCGGCTTCGGTGCGTGCGCGCTCCCGCTCGTCCTCGAACACAACACGCCGAACAACTCCGTCGCGCTGCTCTGGGCGGAGTCGGTCGGCGCGGACGGGCGGCACGCGATGCGGCCCCTATTCCGGAGACGGCAACGGCATGTGTAGGACTGGCTTATCTTCGCACTATCGACGCGGGCATCACCCGGTTCGCGGCGTACGCGCATGACGACGCCCGCGACCGACCTCAACCCCTTCGCGCAGCGGGCGACCGAGCGCCTACGCGACGACGAGGCGTTTCTCGAGATCGTCAGCCCTGAGCCGCTGTCGACTTTCCTCGCCGACGCAGGTCGCTCGGGTCTCCTCTACGAGATGCTTGCGGTCGTCGCGGGAGCCCCGGGCAGTGGGAAGACGACCCTCGCACGCCTGTTTCAGTTCCCAACGCTGATCACGCTCCTCAGGAACCAAAACTTCGGCTCGTACCGGCCGCTCCTGGGCGCGCTGACCGCGTCAGGCGCGCTTCGCGACGAACTCCCCACGGTACTGGCGGGCCGGCTCCCGATGGAGTCGAACTACCGCGACATGTGGGAGTTCCCGTATGAGGACGACCTGAAGATCGGCCTCCTGACGGCGCTGATCCAGGCGCGTGCCGTGCTCGCGTGGCTGCGCGCATTGCGCGCCGTGGGAGTGAAAGAGGCGGACGTCGAGTTCATCCCTCGCGAGGACGCCGCGGCGGCGGTCGAAAGCATGGGTGGCACGCAGGGATCCACAGTCGGCGACCGGGCGAGGGCCGTCGAGGCGGCGCTGTACGCCATCGCCGGTGCCCTGGTGGCCCCGGACGTCTCGCAACTCCCGCCGGCGGCGACGGGCGCGTACCGACCGTTTGATGTCATCGAGCGTGTGCGAGTGCGCCTCGACCTGCAGGGGGTTCCGCGGACTGTCGATCTCCGCCCACTGCTCATCCTCGACGACGCGCACGCGCTGCACCCCGAGCAGTTCACCGGCATGAAGCGCTGGCTCGCCGGACGCGAGCTGCGGATCGCGCGCTGGATGCTAACGCGCCTGGACATCCTTACCCCGCGCGAGGTCTTGCAGCAGGTGTACGCGCGCGTGGAGGACGAGTCGCCGGCCCTGATGGGGACGCGGGACTTCCTGCCCATTGCGCTCCAGAGCGGCGGCGACGAGCAGAACCGGCGGGAGCCCCGTATCCTCTTCCGCAAGATGGCCAAGGACATGGCGGGCAGATATCTGCGCCGGATGCCCGTGTTCGAGCGGAAGGGCTTGCGGCGGCTCGAGGACCTGCTGAGCACCGAGGAGCCTACTCTCGCGCAGAGCAAGCTCGAGGAGCTCCGGCGCTCGGTCAACGCGACACAGCGGCGCTTGAGCATTGCCCCGGCGCGGCGGACGGCGCTCGAACAAGAGATCGCGCGGTACGCAGAGTCGACGAAGAACACACGCGTAACCCCCGACGTCGGGCTCGCGATGCTCAACATCATGATGCACCGCTACGCGAACCGCATCCCGCAAGGGAACCTCTTCGGCATCGGGCCCGAGCCCGAAGGCCCGGAGCCCTCGCGCCCCGTCAAGGCGAAGAAGGAGATCGTGGCGGGCGCTCGGCTCCATCTGCTGCACCGGTTCGATCGTCCCTTCTATTACGGGATCGACTTGCTCGCCGACGCGAGCACCGAGAACGCGGAGCAGTTCCTCCAGCTGGCGCGTCGCTTCGTCGACCTGTCGGAAGTGCAGATCACCCGGGGCAAGCGACCGACGCTCGACGCCGCGACGCAGCATCGACATCTACGGGAGCGCGCAGCGGAGATGCTCCAACAGTGGAGCTTCCCGTACTACCAGCGCGTGCAGCACCTGACGGACGTCCTTTCGAAGCGGTGTCTCGACAAGTCGCTCCGCCCCAGCGCAGTGCTGGGCGCCGGCGCCAATGCCTATGGCATTCGCCAGGACGAGTTCGAGCGTATCCCCCAGCTCAACCCCGACCTAGCGCGCGTTCTCCAGTTCGCGATTGCGTACAATGCGATGACGCTCGTGCCCGACTACGACTGCAAGAATGAGAAGTGGTGCCTGCTTGAGCTGGGCGGGCTTGTGATCGTCCGGACGGGACTCACGCTCAACCGTGGCGGCTTCATCGAAGGCTCGGCCGACGACTTGGGCCGGATTCTCGCCACGACGGAGCAGCCCGCATGACGGCGGGGACGCAGCCGGCGGCCGGTCCTGCGCCCGCGGCCCGCGCGACGCGCGCGCCGGGTGGCATGGCGGCCGGGCAACGGCCGTTCCGGTGGGACTCGGCGGTAGGGTTCCGCGGTGCGGAGTTTCTGACCTTCGGTGCGCACTACTTCGGCGCCGACACACGCCGAGTCGTGCTTATCGCGGGCGCGGGCTTCGACCCGCGGGCCCCGCGCTTGGCGGAGCACCTCGCGCGATGGGCGCCGAGCCGCGTGTCGGCCGTGTTCGTGCGCGAGGAGCGTCCGATCCCGGACCCGCTTCTGCGCGCGCTCGCGGACGAGCATGCGGCTCGCATCCGCGCGGCGATACCGAACCTCACCGAGCAGACGCTCACGATCTTCGACCCGACGGACCTCGCGGTCGTGGGCGGGCGCCAGGCGGCCAACCTCGTCCGCACGATCCCGCTTGCGGGGACGACCGACGTCGTCGTGGACCTGAGCGCGCTGTCCGTGGGGACGAGCTTCCCCTTAGTGCGGGCGCTCCTCCAACTGGCCGCGGAGCACCGGTTCAACCTGCACACAACCGTCGTCGCCGACGCGGCGCTCGACGCGACGATTCTGCCGCAGCCGGCAGAGACGGCGACCGCGATCCACGGGTTTCGCGGGGAGTTGGGAATGGACCGGCGAGCGGACGCGGCGAAGCTCTGGCTGCCCCAGCTCGCGTTCGGACGACGAGAGCTGCTCGACCGGGTGCACGCCGAGCTGGGGCCACACGACACCTGTCCGATTCTGCCGTTCCCCGCGCACGACCCGCGTGTCGGAGACCAGCTTGTCGACGAGTACCTTCCGGCACTGATGGGGGCGTGGGACGTCGATCCGCGGAACATCATCTATGCGGCGGAGGACGACCCGCTCGACGTCTACCGGACGATCCTCGAACTCGACGACGCGCGGCGCCCCGTATTCGACGGCGACGGCGGGTCACTCTGCGTGCTCTCTCCGGCCGGGAGCAAGGTGTTGGGCCTCGGTGCCCTAATGGCCGCGACGGAGCGCGACTTCCCGATCCTCCACGTCGAGGCCGTGGGGTTCATCGCGGACGCGGCCGCCCTGCGCGAGTATACTGACGCACACGGCGCGTTCGCCCACGTCTGGCTGGCGGGGGATCCATACACTGTTGCCGCTCCCGCCGCTCCGGCTGGTCCCATCTCGCCATGACAGCACTCGACCCGCATGCCATGCTCCGCCTGACCCATTTGCTATGACCCACGGTGCGCTCGCCTCCGCCCCGCCCGACGTCGTCGGGCACATCCCATCCCCCCCCACCGTCGTAGGCACGGGGCTGGTGGCGCTCGACGTGATCTATGGACTCGACGAAGCCTGTGCACCGCGGCTCTTCGCGGGTGGGACGTGCGGCAACGTCATGACCGCGCTCGCGTTCCTCGGGTGGGCGAGCTACCCTGTCGCCCGGATCGAGCAGGACGCCGCAGGCGCACGCGTGCTCGCCGACCTTGCGTCGTGCGGGGTCCGAACGGATTTCGTCGCGCTGGCACCTCGCCGACCCACCCCGGTGATCGTCCAACGCATACGCGTCAACTCGGAGGGGCAGCTCGTTCATCGCTTCTCCACCCGGTGTCCGGGCTGCGGTGGGTTCTTCCCGCAGTACCAGCCGGTGCCGCGCGAGCCGATGGCCATCGTCGTAGACGCCATGCCAGCCCCCAACGTCGTGTTCCTTGACCGGGTGTCACCGGCGGCGGCGCTCCTGGCCGAGGCCGCGTACCTGCGCGGGTCGCTCATTTACTTCGAGCCGTCCGCGAAGAGCGACGCGCGCCTCGTCGAGCGGATCATGGCCGTGGCGCACGTGCTCAAGTATTCCGCGGACCGGGCGCATCACTTCGACCGCCCGCGGCAGCCCGTCGTCCCGTTGGAGATCGAGACGCTCGGCGCGGCCGGACTGCGCTACCGGGGCACGATGTTCGGGGCGAAGGGCCGCGCGTGGCGCACGCTCCCGAGCTTCGTCATTCCGCAGCTCCGCGACGCCGCCGGCGCGGGCGACTGGATGACCGCCGGCTTCATCGACTTTCTCGCTCACGCCGGCGCCGCGGGATTCGAGGGAGTGCCGCGTGACCTCGTCGAAGAGGGCCTCCGAACCGGGCAGGCGTACTCGGCGTGGACATGCGGCTTTGAAGGCGCCCGTGGCGGGATGTACCGGCAGTCGGTGCAGGACGTCCGAGACGTCGTCGTCAGGACTCTTGCCGCAGGTGCTGCAGGGGACGCGCCGACCGGTGCTATGTGCGACGCGCCGCTCGATATCTTCGAGGAACTGTGTGGTGGTTGTGGTTCGACAACCACGGGGCGCATTGCGCGCGGCGCCTGACCGGGTGCCTCTTGTCGCGCCACACCGGCGGTTGACGCACCCTCCATCCTCCTGCTTGGCGCCTGATCCCGTGCCGGTCTGGAAGCAGACCACGGTCTCGATCTCTCTCTCCCCCAAGCGACACGTGTACGACCGCACACGCGGCGATAGGGGCGGGTTCAGATGGTCGGACGCCCGCTATCGTTACCGCTCGCCGAGCGCGATCCCGCGTGCCAGAGTTGCGCGAGCCGTGTGATCACGCTCGTATCGCGCATCGGACCGGTGCTCCGTCCCCCCGTGTGCGAAATCATGACCCACGTAGCTTACGAAACGGTCGCAGGTGAGCCCGAGCCCTCGCCCGATCTTGACCACCGTTACCGGCCACAGATCGACCAGGGGCCTCTGCCCAGCGCAGATATCGGCGAACACGCGGCGGGGGACGCCCAATACATCCGGCGAGGCTGTCGCAAGGTCCGCAGGGATAGCGCCCCGCGCAGCGGGCCGCTGCGCCGGATGCCCGTCGGCGCTACACGTAGTCGCTGGCCAGCATGCTCTCATACAGCGCTCTCGCGCTCTCCGCCGCGTGAACCGCCGCCTGCACGTCGGGACGGGTGAGTTCGAGCGCGCGGAGCTTCCCGCCAACCTCCGTTACAGCACAGACCCGACGGAACACGCCCGCATGGCGGCTGGCGTACGTCGCAAGCCCGGCCAGCTTCGGGAGCGCGTCCGCGAGATGCACGCCATGCGGATCGACGATGTCCACGACAATCCGGCCATCGCCGGCATCGGCGAAGAAGAGGAAGTCGGGGCGCACCATCCGGATGTCACCGGCGTCCACGTAGGCCACACCAAGCGAATCCTGCGTCGGACGGTCCGGATTGCGATACCAGCACACAAGGCCACTTTGCTGCAGTTCGGTCTTGAGCACCTCGCCTTCCCATCCGTTCAGTTCCGCCGGATAGTCGCCATTCTCGTCGCAGAGCATGTGCAGCCGGTATGTGGGCAGCTTGGTCTCCCGACCGCCTGGCTCCCGTACCGACGTCCGTTCCCACACGGACAATGGCAGCACCAGTTCGATGTCCTGCGGTTCGCGACTCAGGGCGCTGATCTGCCGATACGCATCGCGGTGGTCGTCCGACAGTGCCGCGATGTCACCGCGGTACGTCGCCAGCCACTCGTTCGACAACTTCATGGCCTCGGCGTCGAACTGCACGCCGAGATTGTCCATCAGTCCGAGCGCGCCGATGTCTTCGCGCGCCTCGATGAGCGCGCCCTCGAAGTCATTGTCGGCCTCGGGCTTCTGCTTGGCTCGGTGTTCGGTATACGACCGCGCGATATCGGGGCTGATCACGCGCGCCGCCGTGCGATAGGCGTCAGCGATCACTGCGTCGTCTGCGGTCGCCTGGAATGTCGAGGATTGAGTGTCACCCTCCTTGATCTTTGCCACGATGGTGCGTCCCTCAACCGTCTTCACCGCGGAGCGCTTGGTTGTGAACTCGTAGCTGCGCGAACTGATGAACGCGTCCAGTGTCGCGTGCATCGCGGCGTGCGCCTTCTTTCCTGCTTCGGGGAGGATCTCGTCCGCCGCCAGCTCGTGGGCGAGTGCCGTCAGTCGGATTGCGGGGCGGGCCCCCTTCTGCGGTCGTGTCTGCGACGGCAGCGAGGTGAACGTATCCCACACGGCTTGGGGTACCGCAGGGTTCGGCTTCATCTCGACCGGGTTGATCAGCACGCGCCCGGACGGTGGTGCATCATCGCTGCCGTGCATGAGCGCGTCGACGACGGCGTGAACCGCCTTCTCATCGAAGTAGGGCAGGAGGCAGTCCACCGAGTTCAGTCGGTCGTTCCCAGGGATGCGTCTTGCCAGCGGCGTACGAACCATGCGGCCGAGCAACTGCGTGATGTGCGTGATGTCGACCGCGCGCCGGAACGAAACCATCACCTCAGCACGGGGGCAATCCCAACCCGTACTGATGGCATCCTTGGCGAGCAGGACACGGATCCATTTTTCGTCTTGCACGCGCTCCGGCGACACATGCGGCACCACATATGGACCGAATTCCTGCTTCGTGTGATCACCAAAGACGTGCGCGACACAGTCAGGTTGCAGCTCCGGCCACGTCTCGAACACGGCTTGCAGCCAGCGTCCCACGTCACTTTCGTTCGGCGTATTCGGTACCTGCAGCACCAGCAGCGGGGCGACGTGGTCGTCTTCCTGATCGGTGGCATAGCGCGCCCACTCCTCGCTCGATTCCTTTAGTTTCTCCGTGGCGCGCCGCACCAGCACTGTGTCGAAGCGGCCATCCTCCTTAGGAACGTCCAGCACGATGGTGTCCTTCAGCAGGCCCGAGTCCTGCACCCGCGTGGCGTCCACTTCCACGCTCGGCAGGGTGCTACGGCCCTTGGCGCCGTCCATCGCGCGATTGAAGCGCTCAACGGTCGCCGAAATGCCGATCACCACCGGGATCCCGGGCACGCCCCTCGCGCCGTTGATCAATCGCTTGACCAGCGTACTCTTCTCGCTCAGGGCCGCCCTGGTCGTGGCACCCATGCCGCGGTGAGCCTCATCCAGCACCAAGTAGAGGGTGAGTGACGGGTCTTCAATGGTGTTGCGGATGGTATCCCAAATGGTGTGTGATCGGGTATCCGCGCGCATCTCAGGGAACGCGTCGGGATCGCCGTCGTCGTCAAACCCGCGCACCAGCAGCGACTTCCTGCCCAGCTTCTGCGTGTTGAGGAAGTAGATCTTGCCGGCCTCGAATCGCTGACGATTGAAGCTGTTGTCCACGACGATGAGATCGGTGCTGCGCAGGCGATCCGCGGATGCCATCAGGCGAAAGCGTGTCTGCTCGTTGAGCGAGGGGTCATCGCTGAACCAGATGACCACGGCCCCGGGATCCCGGTCGAACTCGTAGACGTCATCGCCATGGAACAGAGCTTCGAACACGGCCGCCGCCATCACCGTCTTGCCGGCACCAGTCGGCGCGGTGAGCGAGAACGCATGGCGCTCGCCGTCTTCCTTCCACCGCTTCCGTGCCTTGCGCATGTTGACGAGCACATCGCGCACGGCATCGTCCTGGTAATCCTTGAGGGTGACCTTCATCCCTCGCTCCCGTTCGCAAAGGCAAAATTGGTGAGGTACGACTCGTATAGTCGGACCGGCTCGACGTGGTCGGGCAACCGGCGCGCTATGGCCTGAAACCGCCGGTCGTCATCGGTGACGATGTAGGCGATGGTCAGGTCCGGCACCTTGCGCACAGCCTTCAGGAAGGGCGTGGCCTGATCGGGCTCCGTCAGCAGGCCGTACGTCTGAACCACGGCCCAGCCGGATGGCGGGACCTTGTCGATCCGCTCCCCGCAGCTCCCCGCGCGCAACCAGAGCAGGGGAGCAATGCGGGCGAAGGCGACGTGGTGGCTCACCGCGATCGGAGTCTCGTAGGTGAGCGTGAAGAACTCTGCGTTCTCCAAGAAGCCGTCCGCCATTGGGAATTCGTCGGTGAACTTGTAAGCACCCTTGATCGGCGCACCATCCGGCGTCCTACCGGTGATGGCGGCAGCGATGCGCGGCTTGGTGATGAAATCACAGATGCCCAGCCGCTCCCATTCCGGGTCGCCAGGGCGCAGCCCCTTCGCGCGCAGATCAGCCTGCTCGCCAGCAGAGACTTCGTTGTTCGTGACGGAAATGCACTGCCGCTGGCCGCCATCCTGTTTGTTCAAGCGCATCACAGCGTGGGCCGCTGTACCCGATCCGGCAAAGAAATCGAGAATGAGGGCGCGGGGCTTCCGTGCGACGAACAACCGAAGAACGTCCTCAACGGCGTAAAGGCTCTTCGGGAAAGGGAACTTTCTCCCAGCGAGTAACGCGCGGACGGTCTTGTGCCCGTAATGCTCGGCGTTGTGTGACCTCAAGTTCCATTGCGTCGCCGGTGCCTTGGTTCCTTCCTCGTTGTAATGAGCGATGACGGACCCATCGGGGTTGTAGCCCGTGATTACCGCGCGACCTTCTTCGATATCTGCTATCGATCCACTTTTCAGGTATTGGATGATGTACGGCTGTGGTTTCCCCGGCTGGTGTCGACCTGCGCGTGCAAACCCCTTTTTCCATCGGTCGACGAATGTAGGTCCAGTGACCGACCAGTTCATTTCGGTTCCATCTTCGCGCACAGGGAATACGGCTACACATCCCTTCCGCGGGAGTATGGAATGGCGGTCTTGGTCATGCGGGAGCGGTTCACCCACGGCCTCAATCATGCCAGACTTCTGACTCACATAAATCGGATAGAACTGTCCTGGCCGCGTCCTCCGCACGGATTGTAGATCGCGTCGTCGCGCAGTTTGCCAGTCCAATCCTATTAACGCCGCGGCGTCTGCTTCATCTTCGTCCCCCGTCTCCTGCGGCTGATCGTCCTTCGACGTTCGACCTCTTGCCACTTCATCGGTTGGTCTGCTTGCAAGAATCGGCGTGCGGCTGGGGGTAACATCCTGCGTGCCGAATCGCAGGATAAAAATGTATTCGTCGACGCGCTTGAAGCCTTCGCTCACGCCAACACCCTTGGGGTTAATTAGCGTCGAGATCATACGAATATTCGCGTCTGTGAATACCTGCTGCAAAAGCAAGCCAAGGCGCAGATACTCCTTCTCATCAATCGTGACAATGAGCACGGAGTCGAGAGGATTCAGTAGTTCTTTCGCGAGCCGCAGTCGCCGCTCCATGAACGCCAACCACTTGCTGTGGCGGTAGATGTCATCGCCTTCGACATAGTCGTTGTTGTACTTCCAGTCCTTGGCTCCGGTGTTGTACGGCGGGTCGATGTATATCGCGTCGATCTTGCCACGGTGCGACCACGAGAGCGCCTTCAAAGCGTGGTAGTTCTCACCATTGATTACCGTGTGGTATGGCCGGTCCGGGCCGCCGCGCTCGACCTTGCCGGTGCTGACCAGCCCGGGGTAAATGGTGTCGTTGAACTCGGCCACCACGACCAGATCGTCGATGGCGACGCGCGTGACCTCGGGCTGCTCTGCATTGAGCAGCCGCAGATCCGCAACGCGCCGATCCCCCTCCTTGTGGAGCGCGATTACCTGCCATAGACGCTGGTCACCTTTCTTCGTGGCGCCGCGCTGCGGAAGCACGCGGGCCTTATCCCCGCGACGTATGGGCCTCTGAGGTAACTCGACGGCTTCGGGCCGGTGGCGTTCGAAGTTCAGTCCGAAGGATACCCGCGAGGATAGCGCGCGAAACTCACGCTCTAGGTCCGCGCCGAGCTGCGGGTTCTTCGCCTTGGTTTCGGCGATCAGATCAGTCAGTCGAGACACGTCGGATTCGAACTGATGATTGGGAATATATGGTCAGCGACCCACACGGTGCGGCGACGCGCATGGCAGACTACGACACGCCTAGCGCGCGGGCCATCTCTTCTCGGAGTGCTAGAGGCCAAGGGGGCAACATCCATGCCGCCGATCGCTTCGAAGACCGTGGGTCGGAGCATATCCAGTCGGTTCCGTCGGGTAGTCGAGGATCGCCTTGGTCGATCTAACGGCCAAGGCGACCTGCGAGCGCATGCATACAATGCAGCGGCGAAGCCGCCGCCTCCATAGCTTGCTCGTCGGCGGCGTTGACGTTCAGATCCGAAAGGGCCGCGAGCGCTACTGGGCATGTGATGATCGTTGCGTAGTTACTGTGTCGTTGTGCTATCGGGTGACGCACCCGCACGAGGTAGCGGCAGGCGCCGCTGACCGATCGGGCTCCCCGATTTCAGTGTTGGCATATGCCTAGGCTATGCGCATATTATAGGCATATGACTCGCAAAAAACCACCGCTCGGCGCACCATGGGCGGTCGCAGCCGCACTCCGAGAATGGCTGAAGACATCCGGCCGCACACAGGTTGATGTCGCGACGGAGCTTGGCGTCAGTCAGCCCCGGGTCTCACGGGTGCTTGCGGGCGCCTTTACCGATCGGTCGCGCGTGGCGCGGCGGATGTGTGCGATCGCGCATCTGAAGTTGCCTGTGGCTGCGGGAGGTACGACAGATCCAGAGGCCTACGTGGTGGCACTACGCGCGCAGTGGGGCGACGAGCTTCCGGATCCGGGACGACTCGTCGCTCTTCTACGCGCTGCAACGGACGTTTGCACTTCGTCGCGCACGTGACGGTTGGGTCGTCGTCTCGACGTATCAAGGAGACAAAAGCGGAGAGGACGTTTTCGCCGATGCCACGACGTTCCCTCTCACTGACCGCCTACCCTGCTCACGTCGAGCGCCATAATTGGGCAGCGGATTCTAACGGTGCGATGCGACTTGCAGCCCACCAGTGCGGCTAGTGCAGACATCACGCAAATCACGACGTGCTTCACCGGGGCCTGCGACCTATGAGAGCAAATGTCAGCTAGGTCGCCGAGCGATCTCGGAGCTGTCGTGTCCAAGTTCCCTCGCGCGCTCAGCCGAAATGGGAGGCGCGCCGGCATCGGACGACGTGAGCACCCAGTCCAGCAGACGCAGGGCGCCGTCCTCGTTGCCCGACGCAATGGCTTCGAGTGGCGTGAGGGGGTGACCATCAGCATCCACCAACATCGGTTGCGGCGCGGTCAGCAACCCGAACAGTTCTTCGGGCGACAGACGCGCCTGCGCCCGTTGGACCATCCGTTGCATGACGGGATGCGGACGCAACTCTCCTCTTCCTGAAAGCGTGAACTGCGCGACGGGATAGGTTAGCGCCTCATCAAGCCCCTCGAGCGCCAACACGCGTCCCTCCTCGCGCCAGCGGACGAAGCTGTCGCGGTCCACGCCCAGCTGCTCGAGCGCCTGCTCGGTCGTCCAGGCCCCTCCGGATGCCTCCACCGCGTCGGCGACGACCTTTCGGCCACGCGCCAAGACGCTCTCCCACGTCGAGGCGTCCGAGGACTTGGGTATCTCATGCGGAATCATGGGTACGCTCCGTGTCGCGGAATCTCCGATGAGTATGCATACACCTCGATCGGCTGCCTAGTCCAGTCACCCACGCGGGACGTGGCCAGAGGCGCCGTGATGCTCTGCTCATCCCTCCACGCATAGCCTGTTATCGCACGGCCAGCCCGAGCTCGGCGAGCACTTCGACGCGCAGTCGCCGGTCGGTCCAGGCCGCGTGCATGTGGCCGCAGATCAACTCGACAGGCGGGTCGCTGACACCCCCACCGAGGGCGCGCCACGCGTGCTCCACGAGCTCCGCGGAAGGATGCACGGTGGTGGTCTCGTCAGGATGCATCGCCCGCACAATCGACGCCGGCGGGGTGTGCGTGACAAGCAGATCGATGCCCCCGGCGGCGGTGACGTTCGCGAGCAGTCGGTCCACATCGGCCACCGTGACCCGCTCTTCGTCGGGCCACCAGTCACGGTCCGGCGTACGCCACATCGCCTCATGGAGGCTGTCCGCACCGCCAAGCACGCCCACCCGCAACGGACCGTCCTTGCCTGGCAGGGTCAGGACGGAACCCCGCGGGAGGAAGATGGCACCGGGCGCCACACAGGTGGGCGCGGTCAGGCCCCGCGTGAGGGGATACAGGTGGTGATTGCCGTCGAGGAAATACAGATCCTTCGCGGGACGCTGCCACCGTAGGCTTGCATCCATCGGCCGGGGCGGTAACGCGCGGCGCGAGCCATCCGACATCGGTGGGATATCCTGGTCCTCCGGCCACACCCAGAGGTCGCCCACTTGCACGATCGCGTCGACGTGGGGCGGCAGTCGATGGATCATCGCGTGCATCGGGCCCAGCAGATCGTGGACATCCCCCAGAAAGACGATCATCCTGCAATGTACGGGTTGGCATCGTAGTTCGCGGGCTGCTGCACTCGCACCGTTTCGGGTCTCCTTGATCGAACGACGACATATGCATGCGGTTTGTCCGGTCGGCTCGCTCGGAGAGCCCATCGTGCCGCAGTCGGGCCTCTCACTGCGGACGTACCGGACGCGCCTGCCGGGGAACGCTCGCTCCATGCGTTGCGCTGCAGGAAAGTTTTCAACACGCGTTACGACGTATGCTCCCGTTATGACCACTCTTGTCAGTCGTATATGCAATAGCGCCGGATCGACTCTTGCATTTCCCGATCATGCCTTCCACGCCGATTGCGGACAATAGCGCGCACCCGGAAGACGCACATTCCTATCCGAATGACTTTGTGCTCTCATCGGAGGTGCGTGGACGTCGGCGACGCCGACGGCAGACGCCCGTGCGCATGGCAGAGGGGCGCTCGCTGACGGATGAACTGATGGAGATCGCTGCGCAGGTCAATGCCATCGACAAGCTCGATGAGCGTCTGCAGCGTGCCATTCGGGGCGCATTGAAACGCCTCGTCCGCGCGCGCCCAGAACGGGCAGCCGCCGCGCAGGCCGACGTCGAGGCATTGATTCACCGTCTGCGCACCATGCTGCCCGCCAGCGCCGAGCAGGAGCCCAATGCTCCCGGTGCCATACCGACGATAGCGCCCCATCACGCGCTATTGGCGGTCCATGCGGAAGGCGTCGTCGTACCGAGTACGCGAGCACTGCCCAGGCGTCCGAGAGCGCCCGCAGCCTATCGGCTAGAGGAGGTCCCTGCTGCCATCGAGGCACCGGGGGCCAATGCCAGCTCCCAACGAATCCCCCACCGGGTCGCACGTGCCCAGGCCATGGCACTGCAGAACGCAAAATTTCTAGAGGAACACAATATGGCCTTGCGACTCATGGTGGTGATGGAGCGCCACGGCAATCTGCGGGCCGCGATGGAAGAGCTCCAGATCCCCATTCGTCGCCTCCGCTGGGCGCAACGCAAGATCGCGCAACACATGCGAGGCGCGCCCCTCTATGATCGACGACACCTGCGGCAGAACCCACCCACGGTGCTGACCCCGCTCGTGGAGCGAGACATTCTCGCCGTGTGGAATACCCATCCTGCCGCTACGATCACGGCCATTGTTCATGAAGTCCAGCAGCGGATCCAGCAACGCAATCACGAGCGGGCTGAACACCGCGCGTCATGGGAGACACCGCCGAGCGAAACGACCATTCGCCGCTATCTCCGCGCATTGCCGCAACCTCTCCAGGAGGCGCGCGGCGGTCACCTCAAGCACTTTCACACACAATCCCGTTTGGTCGGCATCGGCGATGCCGGGTTGTACCCCAACGACACCTGGGAGCTGGATTCCTCCGAAGTGCCGGTGTACGTCAAGCTGCGCGTCCAAGCGAGCGATGGGACGTGGACGCTGAAGGGGCACAAGATCTGGACGTCGACCGCGACGGACGTTTTCTCACGCGCGATCGTGGGCTACGCGCTGCAAGTCGGAAGCCCTGACGCCGAGCTTGGCATTGCAGCCCTGGCGAGTGGCATGTTGCACACCCCGACTTCGCATCGACCTTTCACCGGTGTCCCTCGGGAGATCCGGGTGGATCGCGGCCCCGAGTTTCAGGAACGGCTCCGGGAGCTGTTGGTGTGGCTCGACGTGGCCTTGACGGTCTCACCACCCCGGTCACCCAATACGCGTCCGTTCATCGAACGCATCTTTCACTCCCTTTGGGTCCGATTCTCGACGTCTCCGGGGTACGCGCCCGCAGAACGCGGCATTGCGCAGCGTGACGAGACGCGGGCGGCATCGTATCCCACGCTGGAGGAGTTCACGGAGGCGTTTCATCGCGCCGTGGCCGAATACAACCACCGTGTGCACTCGAGCACCGGCGAGGCACCGGTTGAGCGTTGGCACACCTCCGATGGCATCCGCGAGGTCCCGAGCACGGTGGCGCATCTGCTCCTCACACGTGACCCCACACGCCGTACCGTACGCTCCGGAGGCATTGAGTTTGGGAAGGCGGAATACACCCATCCGCTCTTACAAGATCACGGAGACCGTTCCGTGATTGTGCACTATAGCTTGCAACATCGGGAGCACGTGCATGTGCTGGATGCGGACACCCATGAGCACCTCTGCATAGCGAGTCTCCGCGCCATGATGTCCGGCGCCATTCGCCGGTCGACCGTGGCCTACAAAGCGGCGTTGTGCGCGCGTACGAAAGCGTATGTGGAACCGCCGCCACCCACTGCCGTGCTGCCGGCCGAAGTCCCGGAGCACCCGAACGCCGATGGGTCGCATCTGAAGAAGGATGTCGCGACGACCGATCGGGCGCAGTCCCGCCGCACCCCTACAGAGAGCCGGCGAAAGGAGAGGCGCAATGCATACCGTGAAGCGTGGCGAGCCAAGGATCTCGCGCCGCGGACTGACCCAGACACAGGGGAGACCCATGACGCTGCATCGTGAAGGATCGATACCGGTACGGGGCGAGGCGGCGTCCCGAATGGCGCGACCGTTCGAAACTGAGGCGCTGCGGCTCGCCACCGCCCGCGTGTTGAACGCGCACCAACAGCACGGCTTCATCGTGATGAGCGGACCACCCGGGGTGGGGAAGACCACGTGTGCGCACCACCTGGTCAGCCTGATCAACGAAGACGACGCGCTGGGAGTGGGGGTGCAAGCGGACACCTTCGAGGTGAGCGGGAAGCGCACCAGACCCTCGTCTCATCAGTCTGTGCGTGGTCCGCTGCGGGAACTGTATGCTCGGTACTTCGGCACGTTGCCGAGCACCCTGTTCCAGCGCGATTCAGAACACGCCGTCACACGACGCGTCGTCGCGACCCTGCGGCAGCGCGGTCTCCAGGTGCTGTTGCTCGATGAAGCAGGGACGTATGCGGCCGAAGAACTTCGCGGGCTTTCGATGCTCCTCAATATCAGTCGCGAAGAGAGTTGGCCGCTCACGGTGGTCCTGATCGGAATGGATGATATCGCCAAGACGGTGGAATCCTTGCCGCAGATTACATCGCGCGTCGTACGATGGATCTGGTTCGAACCGCTGAATCGCGAGGATTGGGAGGGGATCTACTCCGTGATCGTCCCCAGGTTATCCCGCGCCAAGCACCGCGCGATTCGCAGTTGGACGTGGAAGATCTGCGGCGGTTCGGCCCGGGCGTTGGACAAACTGCTGGTCGAGGTCGTCGGCCGGGCGGGCGACAGCGAGATCCCGCTGGAAGAGGTCACGCTCGATTTCGTGAAAGCCGTGCACGAGGACATGGAGGAGGAATGGCGGATGGTACGGACGCGTGGACGGCTTCGGACGTGGGGGGCTCCGAGCGCGGATGGTGACGATGTCGACGAGTAGCCCCAAACCCCCATGGCTGTCGCGACCTCCCACCCGTGATGCGGCCGAGGTCTTTGCTGCGTTGCAGCAATTGCAGGCCCTTGAGAGCAAAGGGTTCACGCCTCGGGAGGTGGCGGGCGCGTTACTACAAGTGAAAGTTGGCGAATCGATACCGCGACGCGAGGTTGCCATTGTTGGGCGAGCACTGGGACGCCTATTTGCCGCCGGCAAGGTGGATCGTGCGGCCTCCGATGCGGGCTATCGATATCGTACGGCCGACCACACCGAGCGAGGAGCCGTCCCGGCACGAGCGGTCGCGAGCTGCGTTTCTCGTCGCCAGGCGGTGCTGATGCTGCTTTTCGAGGCCTTCGAACGATGTGGGCGCCCCGTTCGACTCGAGGATGTGCTCGAACAGGCGACATGGACCTCAACGCCGTGGCCGCTGATCGCATCCGAACTGAGTAAGGATCTGACCAGTCTATTGCGGGGGCATCACATTCGCCTCGCGGCGACGTTGCGCGGACAGCATGGTGGCGCGCGCCTCTTTGTGCCGGCGGGAGCGCATGAGTCTACCGATGAGGTGCCGCGGCTCACGGTGCAGGAGGTTGCGTTACGAGCGTTCCAGCGTCAATGGGTGCGTCATCTGACGGAGGCGTTCCACGAAGGGCGCGCGGTGTACGCGGTGACCACCGGAGAGGTGCACGCGGAGGTCGAGCCACTCGAGGGGACCCACGACCCTCCCACACGCTTGGCGGTGATTGCGGCGCTCCGGTCGCTGGAACGCTCCACGCGGCCGATCATCAAGCGATTGGAGCTCGACGATCCACAGGATCCCGTTTGGATCCCGGCGGCCTTCGATCCGACGCTGGTGGACCGCGATCTGTCCGCCGCCACGTCGCGCCTGCGCGTGCAAGCCGCTGTGCGCCGCGCGATCGAACACATCGGTTCTGCGGCCGTGTCCTTCCCGGATCTCGACGATGAGGTGGCGTTGGACCCGCACCTCGCGGTAGGCGGCCCTGACGCTATCCGCCGTCGAGTGGAGTCGTTGGTGCGGGACACGTTTTCCGTGCCGGGGGTCGGCAAGTCGGCACGGGTGCGCCCGATCCTCGTAGCGTTGGGGGTGGTCGCCGGACGTTACTACTTCACCCTCAATGAGGAGCGCGAAGGAGGCGAGGCAACGATAGCCTTGCTCGAACTCCAGGAGCAGCTCGCCAGCGCTCGCGTTCGCAAGTATATCGACGAACTACGGCTATCTCAGAATGCTGGAATCCGTGATGCCCGCGTGTCGGCCCTGAGACAGTATTTTCGGGATCGTCGTCGCGATGTGACGCGATTGGCGGGCGCTCGCGGGCTTCGCACACGAGGTGAGCATCTTGTGAGCACGCTCCGAGAGGTACTCGACCAAGCCGAATCCGATCTCGCTGCATCAACGAGGTCTGACGGAGAAGCCGACGCCGGTCGAGATGCCTCCGAAGCCTCGGCGCCGCTCTGGACGGCCGCCGAGGTCTGTGTCGCGTATCGGCGTGTGGTCGCGAACGCGCGGTGTGATGGGACACCGACCACGACGGCGAAGTTGTTGGGCGGTGACTTGCTGCGGGTACACAACCCAGACTTCACGCACCAGACCGCGAAGACTGCGATCAATGCAGAACGCACGCTCTATGATCGGGCCGACGTCCTGATGTCACTCGCCGTTGGCCATGGTGGGCCGGTGGTTCATGATCTCGGAAGGGCGGCGAAACGGGAGCTGGGACTGCTGCGCGATGTCAAACCTGTGCTGGAGGCGGCCATGTCACCGGTCGCATCGGAACGTCGCCTTGCCGTGTCGGCACTCGCCTTCCTGCAAGACGGGGAAGGGCTGAGACTGATGCAGGCGTGCCTGGAGCACGACCCTGATCCGGGGACTCGTATGGCGGCGCTCTGCGGGCTGGGATTGGCCGGCGAGGATATCTCGTCGGCCATCGCTCGGATGGCCCGCAATGACGCGTCGGGTCCGCTACGCGCATGGGCCGCGCGAGCCGTCTCCAGCCTTCGCTTCGAGCCGCGGGGGATCTGGGCGCTCTGATAATCGAGAATTCGGTATCATTGGTATCATCCACGGTTCGTCCCAAGAGCGAATGATACGAATGATTCGCTGAGATCGAATGATGCGAATATTGCCGTCGGTTGAGTTTTTCTGCCCAAAACCGTATACGCCAGGAAAAGGGGGGAGCGCCTCGGCTTAGGCCTCCATGAACCGGGCCCTGGTCGGCTGACCAGAGCCCTTGGATTTACGAGAGGTGGCGGAGCTCGTTTGAGCGTCCTCTCGGCCGCAGTCCGGCCGGAGCGCAGAGCACACAGAAATGGCAAAGTCACGTCTTCGTCCGTGCGGAGGCAGCGTCCGATCGGCCAAGGTGGTCGACGAACCTGCGGGTGTCACTAGGTAGCCATATGTATCGTAATTTGATACAATAGTGACTTGATTGACATCAACAAACAGACGAAATAGAGTGTCATGGGTGC
The DNA here is from genome assembly GCF_037190085.1 of Gemmatimonas aurantiaca. Classification (NCBI taxonomy): domain Bacteria; kingdom Pseudomonadati; phylum Gemmatimonadota; class Gemmatimonadia; order Gemmatimonadales; family Gemmatimonadaceae; genus Gemmatimonas; species Gemmatimonas aurantiaca. Next base: position 75,681 of record NZ_JBBCJO010000009.1, on the reverse strand, counting down.
CTCTCTTGTATCACTATTCGATACGCCACAGACCATTGTGACACGCTCGATTCCTCCATCGCTGGCTCCGCTCGTCGCGTTGCTCGAACTCGAGCGCCCGACGATCGTGTCCGTCCCCCAACTCACCGCGCTCATCGGGCGCACCGTCATGCGGACGCCACCGCGCGTCGCGATTCAACGGCTCGCGGCGCGGGGCTGGCTCCTACCCACCGGCGTGCGCGGGATGTGGGAGTTCGCCCCCGGCGAACGCGCCGGAGCGTTCTCGAGTGGTGATCCCCTCATGCCGGTACAGGCCGCCCTCGCTGCGGCGAGCAGTCGGGTCCCGGCGCAGCAGCCCAGCATCGCGCTCGGCTCGGCGCTCTGGTTGCACGATCTCGCGGACCGCGCCCCGGACATCCCCGAGGTGGCGATGCCGGAGCGGGCGGCGGTCCCCGCCGCGTTGGCCCGGCTCTGCCGTGTTGTGCATTTCAGCGCCAAGGTGGCTCCCGTTCGGAAGCGCGGTAGTCTCCTCGTCCATACGCCGGCCACGATCCTCGTGCACCTGGCACATCGGCCGCGGGATGTCCGCAGTTGGGCCAGCATCCTGGAAATGCTGGGGCGTCTCGTTGACGCGGCCAACGAAGCGCAGATCCACCAGGAACTGGCGGGTCGCCCCCACGCCACCCGCATTCGCCTCGCCTATCTGCTCAGTGGGGTGGCTCCGGCTCTTGCAGAACGGCTCGAGCCGATCCCCCGGGGGAAGGTGTGGTTTGGTCCTCGGCGCCCCGTGCGTCACCACGATGCGCATCTGAACGTCGCGGATACCGTGTTGCCGATTCCGCCGAGAACCATCGGGGCGTCAACCGTCGCGCCCTCGTCCGCCGGGGCCATAATTCCAGCATGAAGCGAACACGCTCAAGTTTCCCGTCCGCGAGGCACTTGTCGATACTCTGCACGACCGCCTTCGGCGGCTCTCAGAATCGGCTGCGGGATGATGTGGTACCCCGCGAGGAGTTCCGGCCCGATGGCGTCCAGCAGCTTGCGAGTCGGACCGGGATCGACAGCGTCGGCAATCCGTGAGAAGGGCGACTTCCGGTGCGCCCTCACGCGACACTATTGTATTGCCGTTCATCTACATACGCTGTCGCGACGCGGTACGTGTATGAACAGCAAAGGGATGCCGTCATCGGACTGGCATCCCTTTGCGCATTATTTCGTCCCTGCCGGTGCGGCGATTTTGTGGCTCGTCCCCAAACCGCGCGCCATGCGTGTCGTCCGCCACCAAAACTGTCGGGTTCCGCTCTCATAATTGTCGCGACCCGAACCCCTCAAAGGGGTTCGCAGACTTCTGGTCCCGACGCGATGTGCAGCGCCCTATGACGCCCGGCGGCAACGCAATCCCGATCGCTGCGTCGTTGCTTCTTCATTCACGCAGAGGTCGACGACGCCTTTGTGCATCGCCAAGCCCTCGCGATCATGTACCGACGGTCAAAGCGAGTCGCTCCCATAGCGCAACAATCGGAGCGCGTTGCCGACAACGACCAAAGTACTTCCCTCATGGATCAGTACCGCGAGTCCAATGCTGCTTGCTCCGGTCACTGTTGCCACGATCAGTACGCCAATGACACCGAGCGATACTGCGATGTTCTGGCGGATGACACGTCGCGTGGCGCGGCTCAGGCCAACCGCGAACGGCAGTTGGCCCAGATCGTCCGCCATCAGCGCCACATCTGCAGTCTCGAGCGCGGCCGCCGTGCCGGCCCCACCCATGGCGATACCGATAGCGGCTGTGGTCAACGCAGGTGCGTCGTTGACGCCGTCGCCAACCATGCCGACAGGCCCCTCCAGAGCCAGTTCTTCGATCGCCTCCACCTTCCCCTCCGGTAGCAAACCTGCGCGAATATCGTCGAAGCCAAACTGCCCACCGATGGCACGCGCGACACCGGCGTTGTCGCCAGTCAGCATCACCAGCTTTCGAATGCCGATGCGCCGGAGGTCATCGAGTATCTCCCGGACACCAGGGCGAGGTTGATCTGCGACTCCCAGTACGCCGAGCCACATGCCGGTGGGGGAATCCACCGATATGCGGCGCACCGTCATGGTTGATCGTCCGTCACGTTCCAGCCTTTCGATACGTGCACGCAGCAGCTCCGGCACAACAAGCCCCCGCTCCGTGAATAGCGAGAGACGCCCCACCTCCACCATGTCAGAGCCAACGCGTCCAGTCACACCGCGCCCGACAACTGATTGCACATCGGCAGCTTCGGCCACGGTCAGGCCCCGGCGCTCGGCCTCCATGACCACGGCCCGTGCCAGAGGATGTTGAGATCGACGCTCGACGGCGGAGGAGATGGCGACCAAGTGATCCGCGTCGACGCCGTCAGCGGGAATCACCTCCGTGACTTCCGGTTCCCCTTTCGTCACGGTGCCCGTCTTGTCCAATGCGAGTATCGTCAGCGTGCCCAGCATCTCGAGGTGCGCTCCGCCCTTGATCAACACGCCCCGTCGGGCACTCTGCGCAATGCCGCTCAGCACCGCCGCCGGTGTGCCCAACGCCAGCGCGCAGGGGGAGGCGGCCACCAGCAGCGCCATCGCTCGATAGAACGCCTCGCCCCACGTCCAGAGCCCCAGCAATGGCGGCGCCACCATGAGCAGCACATCCACGATCAGCACAATGGGGACGAAAATCCGCTCGAACCGCTTCGTGAGCTCCTGCGATGGTGCCTGCTGTGTCCGTGCTTCCGCCACCATGCGCACGACCCGGTCGAGCGTGCGGTCACCGATCGCGACGGTCACTCGCACGAGCAGGGAGCCCTCGCCATTCACGGTCCCTGCGTACACCGGCGCGCCCGCGCTCTTTTCGACGGGAACACTCTCCCCGGTGATAGCGGCCTGATTGACGCTCGAACGCCCCTCCGTCACCTCACCGTCCACCGCGATGCGTTCAGCGGGCTTGATCACCACGATGTCGCCAGGTGTCACCTGTTCGATGGCCACGCTCTCTTCGAGTCTGCTGCCATTCTGCTCGCGCAGCACCGTGGCACGCGTGGGGGCCAGGTCCCGCAGGGCCTCGATGGCCCGTCTCGCACGGCCCATGGCATAGTGCTGCAGGGCGTGTCCGAGGCTGAAGAGAAAGAGTAGCAAGGCGCCCTCTCTCCACGCGCCAAGTGCTGCGGCCCCGAGCGCGGCAATCAGCATCAGCAGGTCGATATCGAATGTGAGCCCTTTGGTGCGAATGCCACGCACTTGATGCATGACGAGATCGGCAGCTCCGAAGACATAGGCCGCGACGTAGAGACTGAGCCACCAGCTGCGCGAAGCGTCCTGTGATTCCAGTATCCATCCCGCGGCGGTTGCCGAGCCCGACACCAGACTCAACACCAATTCTCGGTTGCGGCCGTACCAAGTGGTCTCAGGAGCTGCCATCGACGTCATGCGTGAGACTCGAGGTTGGTGGTGATAGCTTGTGACCGGGGGCCCTGGGCGGGCGACTCATCGGACTGCCGTATCGCACGTCCTTCGATGATCAGGTACATCATCGGCAGCACGAGCAGGGTGAGGGCTGTGCTCGTGACCAGTCCTCCGATCACGACGGTGGCCAACGGGCGCTGCACCTCGGCGCCGGCTCCACTGGAGATGGCCATGGGCATGAACCCCAAGCTCGCGACGAGAGCGGTCATCAATACCGGCCGTAGACGGGTGAGGCCGCCTTCCCGCACTGCGGCATCCAGCGATCGCCCCTCGGCGCGCAGGTCGTTCATGCACGACACCATTACCACGCCGTTCAGCACCGCAATGCCGAACAGGGCGATGAAGCCCACACCGGCCGAAATGCTGAACGGCATGCCGCGTAGGAACAGCGCGATTACCCCACCCACCGTGGCCAGCGGAATACCGGTGAATACCAAGGCGGCCTGGCGTACCGATTGAAACGTGGCGAACAGGAGGACGAAGATCAGCAGCAGAGACAGCGGCACCACCAACGCCAACCGGCCGGAGGCGCGCTCGAGATTCTCGAACTGCCCACCGAACTCCGGGCGGTAGCCCGGGGGAAGCGGGATCTTGCCGGTCTCGAACAGCGCCCGCGCCTCGGTGACGAATCCGCCGATGTCGCGGCCCCGCACGTTGCCCTCGATGATCACCAGGCGTGAGCCGTTTTCATGACTGACTTCGGCCGGGCCGTTCACCACTTCCACGTTGGCCAGGGTGCCTACCGGTACGCGCTCTCCACCGGGGGCGCTCACCAGCAGCGCTGCGATGGAAGACGGACTCGCCCGCACCGTCGCAGGGAATCGCACGACGAGATCGAATCGACGCTGTCCTTCGAGCACTTCCGAGATACGTACGCCGCCGAGGGCCTCCACCGCCTGCATGACGTCCGCCGCGTTGATGCCGTAGCGGGCAAGTTGTTCAGGGATCACGGAGATCTGGAGCTGCGGCAGCCCCTCGAGCTGCTGCGCCTTGAACCCGGCGGCGCCAGGCAGGGCAGACACGGCCCGCACCACACGATCGGCCACCTGACCCAGTTGCTGCAGGTCGTCGCCGTAGATCTTGATCGCCAGATCCGATCGCACCCCGGCGATCAACTCGTTCACACGCAGTTCGATGGGCTGACTGAAACTGAAGACGAGACCAGGAATCTCCGATAGTGCGGCGCTCATCTTCATTTCGAGTTCCGCCTTGGACTCTGCAGCCTTCCACTGTGACTCCGGATACAGCATCACGAAGATGTCCGAGATGTTGACGCCCATCGGATCAGTGGCGATCTCCGGTCGTCCTGTTTTCGCGACGATGTCCTTCACCTCGTCGGGGAACTTCCGCAGAAGCACCTGCTCGAGTTGTGTTGTCTGGCGCACGGATTCCTCCAGCGATACACTCGGCAGTCGCAACACCTGCAGGGCAAACGCGCCCTCATCCAAGCGCGGTATGAACTCTGCGCCCAGAAACGGCGTAGCGGCCAGGGTGAGCAGCACCGCCACCCCCGATCCCGCCAGCACTCGTCGCTGACGCGCGAGGGCCCATTCCAGCGCCGGCTCATAGATCTTCTTGGCGCGCTCGATGAGCCAGACATCCTTCTCTTCCACCTTGCCACGCAGCAGTGTGGACACGAGCACGGGCGTGGCGAGGAAGGTGATCAGCAGTGAGCCGATGAGCGCGAACACCACCGTCAGTGCCATGGGGCGGAACATCTTCCCCTCCACCCCTTCGAGCGTGAGGATGGGCAAGTAGACCACAATGATGATGCCGACACCGAACAGCACGGGACGTCCGACTTCCGCGCAAGCGTCGAGTACCGTCCCGAGGAACGATTCTCCGTCCTTGCGGTGACCCAGACGGCGCATGGAGTTCTCCACCATCACCACCGATCCGTCCACCACGAGCCCGAAATCGATCGCACCGAGGCTCATCAGGCTGCCCGCGATGCCCATCTTCACCATCAGGCTCACGGCAAACAGCATCGACAGCGGAATCGCCAGCGCTACGATGAGCGCCGCGCGCAGATTGCCCAGCAGCAGGAACAACACCGCGACGACCAGCACCGCACCTTCCACGAGGTTCTTTTCCACGGTGCCGATCGTGCGCTGGATCAACTCCGTCCGATCGTAGAAGGGGATCAGTTCAATACCGCTGGGCAGGCTGCGCGCCGCAGCGGCAAAACGTTCCTTCACGTCAGCCACCACGGTGCGGGCGTTGGCCCCCATGCGCATCATCACGATGCCGGTCACGACCTCCCCACCGCCGTTCTTCGTCACGGCGCCCTGCCGGATGGCCGAACCGATCTCCACGTCGGCAAGGTCACCGACCCGCACGGGGGTGCCTCCACGGCTGGTCACCACGATGCCGCGGATCTGATCGAGACTCTGCACTTGCCCCACGCCGCGAATCACCAACTGTTCGGCGCCCTGTGTCAGGTAGCCGCCACCGGCATTCTGGTTGTTGGCCGCGACGGCATCGAGCACCTGCTGCAGGGTGATCCCGTACTGCAGCAGTGCCTCCGGTCGCACCAGGACCTGGTACTGCTTGGTGAATCCGCCGAAACTGTTGACTTCCGCAACGCCCGGGACGCTGCGCAATTGCGTGGCCACAACCCAGTCCTGCAGGGTGCGCAGTTCGATGGCGTCGTGCTTCGCGTGGTTCGACGCAACGATGACGTACTGGAAGACTTCACCGAGACCACTCGAAATCGGTCCCATTTCTGGTTGGCCAAGACTCGCGGGAATGTCTTCTCGGGCTTGTTGCAGGCGTTCCTGCACCTGTTGCCGTGCGAAGTAGATGTCGGTGCCTTCCTTGAAGACCACGGTCACTTGTGACAGTCCGAACTTGGAAATGGAGCGGATCTCCTCGAGCGCCGGCAGGCCGAACATCGACAGCTCGACAGGCAGTGTGATCTGACGTTCCACTTCCAGCGGCGAGAGCGCCGCCGCATTGGTGTTGATCTGCACCTGCACGTTGGTCACATCCGGGACGGCGTCGATAGGCAGACGCATGATCGACCACGTACCGATGCCCACGAGCAACACCACGAGAAACGTGACCAGCAGACGTTGCCGGAGTACTGCAGTGAGTAGGGTTCGCATGGTGGCTCCTAGTGACCGTGCTCGCCGATTTCGCCCTTGGCGAGTTCCGAGCGCAACACGAAGGCCCCACGCACCACCACCGGCGCACCTGCCGCCAGGCCACTGCGAACCATTACGCGCCCATCATCCACCGCGTCGCCCACCTCAACGGGCTGTGGAACAAATTGTCCCGGTTTGGTGCCCGGAACAAATACCACCTTCTGGCCCTCCATGTCCTGCACGGCATCGACCGGCAGGACGACGGTCGTGTTCCCGTCGGTGCCGACCTGAATGGCGGCATCCGCGAACATGCCCGGACGCAGGGAGCCATCCCGGTTGGGCACGTCGACGCGGGCTCGCACGGTGCGCCGCGTCGGATCAAGGACCGGTCCCACGTAGGCAATGCGTCCTTCGAAAGTCCGGTTCGGGAAGGCCGTGGTGCGCACCACCACCCGCTGCTTCTCACGCACGCGCTGCAGGTCACGCTCGAAGATATCGAGCTCGATCCACACCCGACTGAGATCGGCCACTGTGAACAGGGTGTCCTGTGGTGTGGTCATTTCACCCAGGCTGGCATCCCGTGCAACGACCACGCCGTCGAATGGAGCGGTCACTGCGAACTGTCCGTCGCTGCCGTGCCCCGCGCCCAGCACGGACAGGCGCGACTCGGCACTGCGCAGGCGGGCCTGCTGGCGACGCAGTTCCGCTTCGGCGTCGAGCAGTTCTTTGCGACTGGAAATGCCCTGCGCCGCCAAGCGCTGTTCGCGCGCGAAATTCTCGCCGGCGATCTTCACCAGCTCCTGTGCTTCCGCTTCTTCGGCGCGGATCTGGCCGACTTCCGGACTCTCCAGAATTGCCAGCACCTGTCCACCCTTCACGCGCGTGCCGAGGTCCACCCGCAACATGATCACACGGCCACTGGTGCGCGAGCCCACGTGGCTGACGCGATTGGCGTCGTACCCGATGGCGCCTGTCACGGGCAGCGTGCTGCTCGCGATCGACGGAGCGGGTTCAACCACGATGCCGCCCTGGCGGATCTGCGTGGTGTCGAGCTCGACATGGTCCGGCGCTTTCCCCTCTGCTTCGGCGTGCACCTCGGTGGAGTCGCCGGGAGGCGTGTCCGCCGTGTCACAAGCGGACAGCACGACGGAACAGCTCGTGATGTAAAGCCATGTCATGGCACGGCGTCCGCGCGCGTGCCACGAATGCGTATCGATATCGGTCATCGGTGGGATTCCTGTGTGGTGAGCGACGGCAATTCTGCATCCGATGGCGCGATGGCCGGCCCGCCGAGGGCGGACTCCAATTCGACCAGGGATTGCTGGCGGAGTAGCCACGCATCCCAATAGCCCAACTCCGCATCGAGCAGCTGATTCCGGAGCAGGAGGAGTGTCGGTAACGGGATCTTGCCCGCGCGATACGCCGTCTCGAGCAACGCGCCGTTCGTGCGTGCCGGCTGCAGCACCGTGCGCGCATAGATCGCGATTTCGTTGGCCGTGGCGACGTAGGCGCTCGCGGCGGTGACGATCTGGGCGCGCACCCGGAGGACGGCCGCGCGCCGATCGAGTTCGAGCTGCCGTCTACGCGCGGCCAGCGCGTCCGCCGTACCCTGATTGCGGTTCCAGAGTGGGAGGCCAAAGCCGAAGGCCGGACCGAGACGCAGTCCCTGCTCCCCGGGCATCCGTTCCATGTACACACCCAGGCGCACATTGGGGATCGCTTCCCGTCGCGTGAGTTGCGCGCGCAGTGTGACCTCACTGATCTGGGCGTCGAAGGCACGGATGTCCGCGCGATTGCCGATGGCGGCGTTCACCAGGGAATCGAGGTCGCGCACCTGCCCGCTGTCGTCCACCACCGGTGCGACGGGTCGAGCGGCCGATACTGCCGGCATTCCGGACGTGTCGGAGGCTGATGCCGAGGGTTCGAGGGCAAGCTTCGCATCCACGCTCATGCCCACGACACGCTTGAGCTCCACCAGCCTGGCCGTTTGCTGACGCTGTTCGCCGATCACGCGGGCCCGCGCCCGCCCGGCTTCGATCTCGGCAAGATTCGCCTCGAGTATGCTGATCTCCCCCTCGCGCAACTGCAACTGCACGGCTTCGAGCAGGCGGCGTCCGAACTCCGCGCTGGCGCGCACGACTTCGAGGCGTCTCAACGATGCCTCGGCCGCATAGAATGCCTTGGACGCTTCGGCGATGCTTTGGCGGGCAGCGTCGTAGATGATGGCGCTGGCGAGGCTCACACCGGCGCGCGTGGCGCGACGACGCAGACCGCGCTGGCCGGCCCACTCGATTTCCTGCATGAGATTGATCTCGACCGGATTCCGCGGTTGTGTGGGCCCGGTCCCCGGAATGTTGAGCGCGAGGTCCGGATTGAACGGCAGGATTGATGCCTGTCGTAGCACGCCCCGCGCGACGGCGAACTCCTCGCGAATGGCGAGATAGGCCGGAGCGCTGGAGAGCACGAGGCTTCGCATCTGCTCCAACGACAGGCGGATGCTGTCGCCCTGTACGGAAGAACCTGCTTCGCGAGGATCGGGTGGTACCCGGTTCTGTGCCGCTGCCGCGCCGAGCGCAGGCAGCAACAGCAAAGAAGGGCCCCCGACGAGGCACGCGGCGCGCGAGACGATCGCGCGAAGCCACGTCGCTGCCGGGTGGCCTACGACTGACGACATGTCTGGAGAGGCGTTCGGCTTTGCGGTCCGGAGCCGAGGTGCGGAAGCCTCGCGTGCAGCCGTGGAATCCCGGTGTGGGGATCACGGAGCCTGCGCTGTTTCGGCGCACCACGGGTGTGGGGGTGAGCGAAAGCCGGGTTGTCGGAATTGCGCGGCAGGATGCCGAGCGTGAGCAAACGCCTTGCTGCGGAGGCTCACGCAGCAGGCGTTCCGTCAAACGTCAGCCGTTGATCGGCGGACGGAGCTTTGGCTCGAGACGGGTGCTCGCCGGAATGCGGGCAATGCGTACCACCGGCGCGCTCGCGGTCACGAATGCCGATTCAGCATCGCCGGAACTCACCATAGTGGCGGCGCCGTGAGCGTGCAAGCAATGACACACATGCTGGGAATGCACGGGACCGTCCGGCGTCGACGAGTCCGCCGGCCCGCTTCCCTGCGTCGTGATGGCTGCAATGCCCGAAACCTGGGCATCACCATCATGTGCGTCCGCGATCAGCCCCTCACCCGAATACAAGGCGAGGCAGCACATGACCATGAACGCGATGAAGCGACGCCAGCGAATCAACAGAGGTGCGGTTAGAGGGCTTGTTGGAGCCTAACGGCAGCAGGCTCGCCGGACAAGGCAGGACGGCATGGTGTCACCCACCCGGCCTCTCGGGGATCGTTCGGAGTCCAATTCAATCCTGCACCGTACAGCCATAGGGCTGGGTCTGTGTGACGGCGATCGGCTTACCGGCTAACCCCTGCTCGAGTGCCGCGCGGACATAGTTGTTCGCGCCCGCCACGTCTGCCACCGCGGATGTCCGCTTGTCGTCGATGGCTCCCACGTAACGCAGGACACCCAGTGGGTCCACAATGGCATACTGCGGGGTGTTGCGCATGGTAGAGTTTTCCGAGGACGCCTGCCGTGTCACGAATCACCACCGTCGGGACGGCACCCCTTTCGGTCGTCAGTCGGTTGGTCTTTGCCGCATCTGCTTAGCCCTCCTTGCCCGGCGCCAATGACAAGCGGTCTTCGGTGCGGTATTGCAGCTGACTGTCAGCCGACGCGCGGAGGTGGTGCGCGCGGTCGCCGACGCCGCGGCGTGAGGCACAATTCGGTGCGCCATCGCTCGCAACGGCCGACATCTTTATTGTCCACCTCACATGCGGAGATGCGACAAGGCACCTCGAATTGGCCGTGACACTCATTCTCTCAGCAGTTGGCCAAACTCGCGGTGGCCTTGCTCACCAAGCCGATGGATGAGTGCCTGCGCACGCTCTCGCACGGCTGCATCCTCGATGCTGAGCGCCGTCCGCAGACCTGGCGCAACCAAATCGAACGGGACATACGCATAGTCCGCCTGAAGTTGCAGCTCGAGTAGTTGCTCGAACAACTCAAATGCCTGCACGGGTATGGACGCCATGAGTATCGACGCTCGCTCCCAAGCGCCTGAGGCGAGACGATCAGAGAACGGTCCAAGTTTCAGCGTCTCGAGCCCGAGTGCGACGACAGTGACCGGATCCAGTTGCGGGGACCTCAGCAACCAGAGCAAGCCTTCGGCTTCCACATTGCGCTCCGCAGAGGGATCCATCGACTTCAACTCCGCGATGCGCCAGCGCCAGAGTTGGAGTGCTCGCGCCATGAACTCAGGATCCGCCGCTGGCGTATCGGACAGCGCGCGAAAGATCCGCCAGTAGACGTGCCCCCTCTCTTCCCCGGTGGTCGCTGCAAACCCGAGTTCAAGGATCTGGTCAGGCTCCTCGCGGTCCCAGACGCCCCACAGATAGCCAACTACGCACCGCCAAAGCAATGCAGTTCCGAGCGAGTCACCAGAGTGATCGTCGGTTGGCATTGCCGCGAGCGCCACCGCTAGTTGTCGGAGCACCAGCCGCGATTCCATGATACTGATCCGCCATGGCCCGGGCCCCTCAACCATCGCTCTCGCAGCAGGGTTGATTATGCCTCCTTCCGTCGCGAAGAGGCGTTCACTGTTCTCCTTCACCCAATTCGGAGACAACAGCCGAACCCATTCGATCTGCCTGGCTATCGAGATCGAGATCGCGTCGTCACGACGCCGCGAAAGCTCGAATAACGTGGTAAGAATTGGATCTACCCACGCAGTGACCGTCTCCTCCGGTCCCGTCCATGAGCCATCGCCTTTCCCATCTCCGCCTCGTACCACGCGGTAGTGCCACAACCCAACATTTACCAGCAGACGCACAATATCCCCGCCAAGGCGGTTCAGTGCGTGGCTGACAATGTCGTGCCAGCGATCACTATCTGGTAGCAGCCCAATGGTTGGGAGATGCGAACTCGCAAGCGATTGCACGATGCCGCGCATACTCGCGACATGTTCAGCCGGTATTACATCCGTGCTGCAGCCAGCGATTAGTGTTTGGATCACTGACTGTACGAGACTCACTCGCGCCTCAATCCCCTTGAGCTCGAGCGAAGGCGCCTCCGTTGTGCACCGCTCCAGCAACGCCGTTAGCGCGGAAATGAGGGAAGGCCATGGCACATCAGTTGGCTTGGAGACGGCCTCGCGAATGCCGTCTACCAGAGCAGTTGCATGCGCCTTATCCAACTGCTCGCTGACTCCAATGTTGAGCGTATCCACCGCAGCGTCCACATGTCGCGTTGCGTACTCTGTGAGCGCCCGATTCAGCGACCACCGGGCGTCGCGTGCGGAACCCAGGGAGTCATCGGGATGCCACTCGGCGAGAAATGCAAGGAGTTGGGACGGGGTCATCGCACTGAGTTCGTCCACCGACTTCGGACTCGGCGGGCCGCCCCAGCTCGACACGCCCATGCTAAGCATTACGCCCTCATCGTTGGCCTGCTCCTCCCGCGTTGGCGTCATTGGTATGTGCCCCAGACTGCTCGCCAACTCGGCTAGTTCAGGTGGTAGTTCGGCGTGAAAGAGGCGGAGCCGCCGACGCTGCCACGCGTCCTTGATGCGTTCGGCGCGCGCTTCATCGGAGATGGGCTTTTGGTCCAGACCGAGCTCCTCGGGCCTCCACTCCTTGTCGAAGGCAACCCTGCGTTGCATCTCGTCGGGGGGCGGCCCCTGGACGAGGGCCGCGGCGAAGCGCGCGCGCGCTTCCGGAGAGACCGAACCGAAGTGCGCACGCAGCAGCATGCCGGCTTCTCGGGAACCGAACGGCGACTCGAGTAATGAGTCGCCCGCGATGAGCGCTTCGACGGCATCGAGAGCCCCGCGTGGGGTTACGGCGAGGACATGCCACGCAACGCGCTGCCAGATGACGCCAGGCCGGCGCCTGAGTTCCGCGAGCACCGCATTGAGGTCACCGGGACTACACGCTGCGGCGGTGACCGCGGCCCGCACCGTGGCGCCAAGCAGGACAGCCCGCACGTCGTCGTGGCTATTCGCCGTCTCGAGATGCGGGCACCAGGTCTGACTCGACGCCCAATCACCGCGATCTTCGCCCTCCCCCCGAAGCAGATACAGTGCCCGATGCAGCACTTTGACCAATGCCGTGAACGTGGCGAGCGGATTGAATTGCAGGAGGCCGGGTAAGGCGCGCTCGACTAGCCGTTGAAGTTCGTGAATATCGAGCTGGGCCAGTGTCCATTCGGTCGACAGGCCTGACAGGAAGAGCATACTCCCCTGCGCTCTCAACGTGTTGAGGTGAGCGTCGCGGTCCGCGTCGGACCGCAGCTTGAGTAGAGCGCGGAGCAGAGGCAATGCACTTCTGCTGGAGAGCCCCGCGAGGTGCGCAAGCAGGTTGACGGCCCTGTGGGGCAGATAGACCGGCGGCAGCGTTGGCAAGACGCGCGTGATCCGCTCCGCCAGCTGTGTCGCAAACGGCTCGTCCAGCAGGAGAGCTGCATCTACAAGTGTGCCCCAGACGAGTGGATTCGTGTTTGCTGCCGGTACTTGCAGCAGTTGGGCGACCGCATCCGACGGACTGTCCGCGGCCATGCGCGCCAGGAAATCGCCCTCCGGCCACGCCACCATCCGCCAGCGTCCATCCGCCTCAATCAGGCGGTCCGGAGGAGTCGAGAAGTGCCCGCGCTCCGCCAGCAGTGATATCCATGCCGGCGAGCTCGCTGAGGAGAAGAATTGGCGACGAAGCTGGGGACGCGAGAGCAATGCGGTCACCGCGTCCGCATCGTTTGGTGTTGGCTGGTCGATGGTCGCCAAGGCCTCGAGCGACGCCGATGCGTCGAAGAACGGGGCAAGTCGGCCATAGAGTAGCTCGGAAAGACAAAGGAATGCTGAACGAACGGCCGCGAGGTCTCGGCCCTTCGCATGGAAATGTGAATTGTCCGTGAGGACGCCGTGCGCATCGAACCACGCCGTGACGACACCGTGCGGCTCAGTCAGCTGGAGGGCTCCGGCGATCCGTATCCGGAATTTGTCCCTGCGCGACTCCTCGGCGGTGTTGGCGTCAGGTCCACGATCAGCCGAAAGTGCATCGACCGTGCCGGTCAGCACGTTGATCACCCCACGACTCAGTTCGCGTCCGGCATGGGCGAGCATATACACGATTGACGCCCCGTTCTCTCGTATAAGCTCGTGTCCGTTGGCGAACAGGCCGGAGAGCTGTGGGTCGAGTCGCTGCAATTCGCGATATACCGCTCGTTCGCGAGCATTGAGTGATGGCGAGTCATCGGGAGGACTGCCGGTGGTTGGTCGATCCGTCATCCTGAACCGCCCCGGGTTCTCCGGGGACTCAGTTAGTTGAATCCCACTTCGGCCAAGTCCGAAGATAGGGCCAGTTGATACTGCGTTTCGTGCTCCGCTGGGGACAAGTTACCCAGAAGGTTCCATAGTCTGTTCGGTGTTGTCCACGACACCCAGCGCGGGTGGTTAATTCGACGTCCTCCGTGCCCTTCGAGGGCTCGCGAGTGAATGCCCGCCCGCCTCCACAGGCATGGTGGCCTCATGATGAGCGACGAGGCCTGCCGACGCGACTCAACCCAGCCGCAACGCGGAGCCCGGTGCCGCCGGTGGGGCGCGCCCTCGTCCGCCGGGATCAAAATCCACTCCAGTATGAAGCGAACACGCTCGGGTTTCTCGTCCGCGAGGCACTTGTCGATACTCCGCACGACCGCCTTCGGCGGCTCTCAGAATCGGCTGCGGGATGATGCGGTACCCCCGCGAGGAGTTCCGGCCCGATGGCGTCCAGCAGCTTGCGAGTCGGACCGGGATCGACAGCGTCGGCAATCCGTGAGAAGAGCGACTTCCGGCGCGCCCTCACGCGGCACTATTGTATTGCTGTTCACCTACATACTCTGTCGCGACAGTTATGATGGCGGAACTTCGTCCCTTACGCGACAGTTTCGGTGGTTTTCGGTGCGCAGATATGGCGGTGGGCGACGTTGTCCGCGTAGCACGTCAAACGCCGCCGGAGCCTTCAGGGTCCGGCGGCGTTGCGTTGAGACGCCCCTCCGTCGTCCCACGATGCTGCGCTGTACAGCGTCGCACGTTGCACGCAATATTCGATCATCATGTACAGCCTTTCTGACAGCAATGACACGCCAGCCAGCGCCGCTCCTGTCGGTGCAGCGCCCGCCGTCGTCCGCGAGGGCACCATCGAATACGGGTTCATCGGCACGCTCCAGAACCTGAAATACACGTATCGTCAGGATATCCGCGACCGCGCGGCGCTGGAGCGCAACTTCCGCGAGAAGTTCGAGGCCCTCAATCGTGTGCGCCTCACCGACAGCGAATTTGCGCGCCTGCTCGACGAAATCGTCACTGCCGATGTCTTCATGGCCGCGAAAACCCTGCGGGAGATCAATGCGTTCACCCGCGATGATGGCACGCCGCTGAACTACTCGCTGGTCAACCTCAAGGACTGGTGCAAGAACTCCTTCGAGGTCATCAACCAGCTTCGCATCAACACGGACAACAGTCACCACCGCTACGACGTCCTGCTGCTCATCAACGGGGTGCCCTGCGTGCAGGTCGAGCTCAAGACGCTCGGCATCAACCCGCGCCGCGCCATGGAGCAGATCGTCGAGTACAAGAACGATCCCGGCAACGGCTACACGAAGACGCTGCTGTGCTTCCTCCAGCTCTTCATCGTCAGCAATCGTCACCGCACCTGGTACTTCGCCAACAACAACACCCGCCACTTCGCGTTCAACGCCGACGAACGCTTCCTGCCCATCTACGAGTTCGCCGACGAGGCGAACAAAAAGATCACCCACCTCGACGACTTCGCCGCCCGCTTCCTCGGGAAGTGCGCACTGGGCAAGACCCTCAGCCGCTACATGGTGCTCATTCAGAGTGAGCAGAAGCTCATGATCATGCGGCCGTATCAGGTCTATGCGGTGCAGCAGATCATGCAGTGCATCGAGGACAACGCCGGCAACGGATTCATCTGGCACACCACCGGCAGTGGCAAGACGCTGACGTCGTTCAAGGCGTCCACGTTGCTCAAGCAGAATGAGCACATTCACAAGTGCCTGTTCGTGGTGGACCGCAAGGACCTCGACCGCCAGACGCGCGAGGAGTTCAACCGGTTCCAGGAAGGCAGCGTGGAGGAAAACACCAACACCGCTGCCCTCGTGCGTCGTCTGCGCTCGGAGGACTACGCCGACAAGGTGATTGTCACCACCATTCAGAAGCTCGGTCTCGCGCTGGATGCCGACAGCAAGCGCAACCGACAGCGGAAGCGAAACGACCAGCCCACGTACAAGGAACTCCTGGAGCCGCTGCAGGACAAACGCATCGTTTTCATTTTCGACGAATGCCACCGCTCGCAGTTCGGCGACAATCACCAGGCGATCAAGGAGTTTTTCCCCAGGGCCCAGCTCTTTGGCTTTACCGGCACGCCCATCTTCGACGAAAACGCCAGCCTGCAGAAGATCGAGGACAACACGGCCTCCATGCGCACCACGGAGGACCTGTTCCAGAAGCGGCTCCACGCCTACACCATCACGAACGCCATTGAGGACGGGAACGTCCTGCGTTTCCACGTGGATTACTTCAAGCCCCGGGAAGAGGCAGGAAAGAAGGCGCCCAAGCCGGGCGAAGGCATCGCCAAGCGCGCGGTCATCGAGGCCATTCTGGCCAAGCACGACACCGCCACCGCCGGACGCCGCTTCAATGCCATTCTCGCCACGGCGTCCATCAACGATGCCATCGAGTACTACGGCCTGTTCAGGATCATGCAGGTGGAGCGGCAGGCCGCGGACCCCGAGTGGACGCCGCTCAACATTGCCTGCGTCTTTTCGCCGCCCGCCGAGGGCGACCGGGATGTGCAGCAGATTCAGGAAGACCTGCCGCAGGAGAAGATCGACAACGAGCAGGACCCCGAGGGCAAGAAAGCCGCGCTGAAGAACATTCTCGTCGAGTACAACGCGCGATATGGCACGAATCACGCCATTGGGGAATTCGATCTGTACTACCAGGACGTGCAGAAGCGCATCAAGGACCAGCAGTGGCCCAATAGCGACTTCCCGCACGCGCAGAAGATCGACATCACCATCGTGGTGGACATGCTGCTGACGGGCTTCGATTCCAAGTATCTCAACACGCTGTACGTCGACAAGAATCTGAAGCATCACGGGCTCATTCAGGCCTTCTCGCGCACGAATCGTGTGCTGAACGGCAGTAAGCCGTACGGCAACATTCTCGACTTCCGCCAGCAGCAGGACGCCGTGGACGCCGCCATCGCGCTGTTCTCCGGCGAGCAGACCAGCCAGCAGGCGCGGGAAATCTGGTTGGTGGACAAGGCGCCGGTGGTCATCGGGAAGCTGCAGGCCGCCGTGCAGCAGCTCGACAACTTCATGAAGTCACAGGGGCTCGAAACCGCGCCCGAGGCGGTGCCCAATCTCAGGGGCGACGCCGCGCGTGCCGTGTTCATCGAGCGCTTCAAGGAAGTGCAGCGGCTCAAGACGCAGCTTGACCAGTACACCGACCTCACGGACGGCGACAAGGTCGCCATCGAGCAGGTGCTGCCGGATGCCCAGCATCGTGGTTTCAAGGGCGCGTATCTGGAGACGGCGCAGCGTCTGCGCGAGCAGCAGGGCAAGGCCCGGGGCGATGACAACGCCGGTTCCACAACTGCCGACCAGCTCGACTTCGAGTTCGTGCTGTTCGCCTCGGCGGTCATCGACTACGACTACATCATGGGTCTTATTGCCCGCTATTCGGCGCAAGGGCCAAGCAGGTCGAAGATGACCCGCGAGCAGCTCATTGGCCTCATCAGCTCGGACGCCAAGTTCATGGACGAGCGTGAGGACATTGCGGCCTACATCGGCACGCTCAAAGCGGGGGAGGGGTTGAGCGAACCCGCCATCCGCGAGGGTTATGCTCGCTTTAAGGTGGAGAAGAGCGTGGCGGAAGTTGCGGCGTTGGCAGAGAAGCACGGGCTCACCGCTGACGAGCTGCAGAAATTTGTCGACGGTACGTTGGAGCGAATGATTTTTGATGCCGAGCGACTTGGCGACTTGTTTGCGCCGCTCGATCTTGGCTGGAAGGCGCGCAAGGACGCCGAACTGGGCCTGATGGCGGACCTGTATCCGCTGCTCACCAAGCGTGCGCAGGTGCGCGAGATCTCGGGGTTGAGTGCGTATGAGCAGTAAGAAGAAGGCCGCTGATGCGAAGAGCGACGGCAAGGTTGCGTTGGTGCCGAGGCTGCGGTTTCCGGAGTTTCGGGGGGCTGAGGGATGGACGGAGGAACGATTGGGTCGTTTCCTCACCGAAAGCCGCCTCGCTGGAAGCAAGGGGGACGTCGCCAAAAAGATCACAGTCAAACTCTGGGGAAACGGCGTCTTCGAGAAACACGAGGCCACTCAGGGAAGTGTGAATACGCAGTACTATCGTCGGAAAGCCGGACAATTCATCTACAGCAAGCTCGATTTTCTGAATCAAGCATTCGGCATCGTTCCAAAGCACTTGGACGGCTTCGAATCAACGGTGGACTTACCGTCCTTCGATATCTCCAGAGGCATGAATCCGGTGTTCCTGCTGGAGTATGTCAAACGAAAGGCGTTCTACGAGAGAGTCGGCGAAGCCGCGGACGGTAGCCGAAAGGCGAAGCGCATCCAAGTTGACACGTTTCTGGAGTGTATGGTCGCACTCCCATCCCCCGCCGAACAACAAAAAATAGCTGAGTGCCTGAGTTCGGCGGATGAGCTGATCGCGGCGCAAGCGCGGAAAGTGGACGCGCTCAAGACCCACAAGAAGGGGCTGATGCAGCAACTGTTCCCCCGCGAAGGGGAAAGCCAACCCCGACTTCGCTTCCCCGAATTCCAGAACGACGGGTATTGGCAGGAGAAGCTGCTTGGCGAGATTGCGGAGAATCTCGACAACAGGCGTGTTCCAATTACCTCGAGCTCCAGAAAGGCGGGTGAAGTTCCATACTATGGAGCGTCGGGTGTTGTTGATTACGTCGAAGGTTTCCTCTTTGATGAGGACTTGCTGTGCGTTTCTGAGGACGGGGCCAACTTAGTTGCGAGAACCAACCCAATTGCATTCTCAATCTCCGGAAAGACATGGGTGAACAATCACGCCCACGTTCTGAGATTTGAACACGTCTGCTCGCAGAAGTTCGTCGAGGTCTATCTCAACTCGATCAAGCTTGACGATTACCTCACGGGAATGGCTCAGCCGAAGCTGAACAAGGCAATGCTGGATCGCATCCCCATTTCGCACCCTCGCGTGGCCGAACAGCAGCGCATCGCCTCGTGTCTCAGCAGCCTCGACGCCCTGATCACCGCCGAGACCAAGAAGCTGGAGACCCTCAAGCGTCACAAGCGCGGCCTCATGCAGCAGCTTTTTCCATCCCCGATGAACGCTGACGTATGAACGACCTGATTCTCTACACCACGGACGATGGGCGCAGTCAGATCAGGTTGCGGGCGAAGGACGACACTGTATGGCTGACTCAGCGTGAAATGGCGGAGCTGTTCAATGTCAGCGCCGACAACGTCGGACTGCATCTCAAGAACATCTTCGGGGATGGTGAACTGAACCGGACCGCAACTACCGAGGAATCCTCGGTAGTTCAAATCGAGGGCACCCGCGAGGTGCAGCGCCCGGTCACGCTCTACCATCTCGACGCCATTCTCGCCGTGGGCTACCGCGTGCGCTCACCGCGCGGGGTGCAGTTCCGCCGCTGGGCGTCCACCGTCCTCAAGGAATACCTCGTCAAGGGCTTCGTCATGGACGACGAACGCCTCAAGAATCCGGACGGCCGCCCGGACTTCTTCGACGAGATGTTGGAGCGCATCCGGGACATCCGGGCCTCGGAAAAGCGCTTCTACCAGAAGGTGCGCGATCTCTTCGCACTGTCCAGCGACTACGACAGGACCGATTCGGCCACGCAGCAGTTCTTCGCCACCGTGCAGACTCTGCTCATCTATGCCGTGACCCAGCGCACCGCCGCCGAACTGGTCACGACCCGCGCGAATCCGGCCGACCGGCACTTTGGTCTGCTCACCTGGAAGGGCGACAAGGTGCGCAAGACCGATATCATCGTCGCGAAGAACTACCTGACCGAAGACGAGATCGATACCCTGAACCGGCTGGTGGTCATCTTTCTCGAAACCGCCGAGCTGCGCGCCAAGAGCAAGCAGCAAACGCGCATGGCATTCTGGAAGCAGAACGTGGATCAGATCATCAGCTCCAACGGATTCCCGCTGCTCACCCACGCGGGCTCCATCAGTCACGACCAGATGGAGGCGCGCACGGGCGAGCTGTATCTCGCGTTCGACCAGGAGCGCAGAACACGCGAGGCCCAGGCGGCCGACCAGCAGGACGCGGCCGACCTCGAGGCCCTGGAGCACACCATCAAGCGACGCGCGAAGTCATGACCGAGGCCAATCAGAAGCAGTTGGGCAACACCCTCTGGAAGATCGCCGATGATCTGCGCGGGGCGATGGATGCGGACGATTTTCGCGACTACATGCTGTCGTTTCTGTTCCTGCGCTACCTCTCGGACAACTACGAGACGGCAGCGAGGAAGGAACTGGGCAAGGACTACCCCGACACCGGCGGCGATGCCCGCAAGGTGCCGCTGGAGTTGTGGTATGCGAACAACCGGGACGACATCCCGGAGTTCGAAAAGCAGATGCGGCGCAAGGTGCACTATGTCATCAAGCCGGAGCACCTCTGGAGCAGCGTCGCCAACATGGCCCGCACCCAGAACGCCGAGCTGCTGAAAACGCTGCAAAGGGGCTTCGAATACATCGAGACGGAATCGTTCGAAAGCACCTTTCAGGGGCTGTTCTCGGAGATCGACCTGGGTTCGCCCAAACTCGGCAAGACCTACGCCGAGCGGAACGCCAAGCTCTGCACCGTCATTCAGAAGATTGCCGAAGGGCTGAACGAGTTTTCCGCCGACGTCGATGCGCTGGGTGACGCGTACGAATATCTGATCGGTCAGTTTGCCGCTGGGTCGGGCAAGAAGGCCGGCGAGTTCTACACGCCGCAGCAGATCTCCGATATCCTTTCGGCCATTGTCACGCTGGACAGCCACGCGCCGGAGGCGGGCCCGAAGAAGCGTCTGGAAAGTGTGATGGACTTCGCATGCGGTTCCGGCTCACTCCTGCTCAATGTGCGGAAGCGCATGAGCCAGGCGGGCGGCACCATTGGCAGGATTTTTGGCCAGGAGAAGAACATCACGACCTACAACCTGGCGCGCATGAACATGCTGCTGCACGGGGTGAAGGACACCGAGTTCGAGATCTTCCACGGCGACACGCTGCAGAACGAGTGGGACATGCTGCGCGAGCCGAACCCGGCCCGGAAGCCGCTTTTTGATGCCATCGTGGCCAACCCGCCGTTCAGCTACCGCTGGACCCCGGGCGAGAGCATGGGCGACGACGTGCGCTTCAAGAGTCATGGTCTCGCGCCCAAGTCGGCCGCCGACTTCGCGTTTCTATTGCACGGCCTCCACTACCTGAAGGACGAAGGTGTGATGGCCATCATCCTGCCGCACGGTGTGCTGTTCCGGGGCGGAGCCGAGGAGCGCATTCGCACCAAGCTGCTCGAGGACGGCCACATCGACACCGTGATTGGCCTGCCGGCGAATCTGTTCTACTCCACCGGTATTCCGGTGTGCATTCTGGTGCTCAAGAAGTGCAAGAAGCCGGACGATGTGCTGTTCATCAACGCTGCCGGGGACTTCGAGAAGGGCAAGCGTCAGAACCAGCTCAGGCCCGAGCACATTGCGAGCATCATCAACACGTACCAGCACCGCACGGAAGCGCCACGCTATTCGCGGCGGGTAGAGATGGACGAAATCAGGAAGAATGATTTCAACCTGAACATCTCCCGCTACATCAGCACGGCGGTGGCCGAGGAGGAAATCGATCTGGCGGCGACAAGCCAGGCGCTCCTGCAGATCGAGAAGGAGATCCAGAGGGCGCGCAACACGCACAACGGATTCCTGCGGGAACTGGGGTTGCCGTTGCTGCCAACAGGCGATGATACCCCGTCACAGGCATCCTGACTCTTTCGTACATGACCCACCGCATCTTCACCAGCAAATTCTCCGGCGTCTATCCGCACTACGTCACCAAGGCGGAGAAGAAGAACCGGACCAAGGACGAAGTCGACCAGATCATCCGCTGGCTCACCGGCTATGATCAGGCGACGCTCGAGGCGCACCTCGCCTCCGGCACGGACTTTCAGACCTTCTTCGGCCAAGCGCCGGCCATGAACCCCAACACGGCCCTCATCAAGGGCGTGGTGTGCGGCGTGCGCGTGGAAAACGTGGAAGATCCGCTCATGCAGCAGATCCGCTGGCTCGACAAACTCGTCGACGAACTGGCCAAGGGGAAAGCCATGGAGAAGATCCTCCGATAGTCCTGCGTCCTCGTCGTGGCTATTGCGTACTGATATCGAATGCGCCGCTGGTGGCCGTGACGCGGCCCGTGTTGCCGGCGGCGTTGCTGCTCGCGGCCACGAAGACGATCGAAAATGTCCCCACCAGACGTGTCGCTGTCACGGTCGTGAACGTGACCGAGCCAGAGCCCGCACCGGCCGCGTCACTCAGGTTGGCATACCAGAGGTTGGGTGCCGATACGAATTGACCGATGCCGGAATAGCCGGATCCGGCCGGTTGCTGCTGCGCCGCGGCATCGAGTCGATAGGTGCCAGCCGTGATGGGGGTGAGCCGTCCGATCGTGATCAGAATCTGCTGCGTACGGGTGGCTGTCCCGTCGACACAACCCACGCCGGATACCTGCACGATGTTCGGGCCGAGGCTGGTGCTGTTGGTGATGGTCGCGGTCGTGCTGAAGTTGGCGGTGAACGCGGCGCCGTTCACCTGCGCCGTCATGGTGCCTCGTGGCGGCGTGACCGCGCACTGCGCCGAGGGGCCCGTGGCGTCGCTGCTGCCACCACATGACGTGAGCAGCAGCGAGGTCAGTACGACACCGGAGATCGCGAGACGCAAGGACATGGTGGCCCGGACGAAGGGGAGAGGGTTGCCAGCGCGGCCACGGGCGGCCCGATATCCGGACGGCTGCGGTGGCCTCCTCCATCCATTGCGCAGAATTGCCATGCCAGGCGTCACCGTCCGGAAGAAATCTGCAGGGGATGCTCTGGACGTCGTCTACTCAGGGAGCCGCGCGATATCCCGCCGACGCCTCCACGCGGTACCGCACCCATAGCAGCTCACCGGGCCGTTGCTCCACATCCCGCAGCACCAGCCGTCGCGGCGCAACCCCTTCGCCCACGACGTCGAAAAGCGCCGGTGTGCCGACCCGCCCATCCACCACGGGCGCCACCAACAGACTCAGTTCGTCGACGAGCCCTGCCCGCAAGAAGCTGCCGTTGATCCCGCCACCGCCCTCGAGCATGAGCGTGCGGACGCCGAGTCGCGCACCGATCTTCTCGAGGGCAAGCCCCAGGTCGAGATCGTCGTGACCGGCGAGCAGGTACGACACACCGCGCTCGCGTAAAAAGGCCAGATACTCGTCGGACACACGCTCCGTGAGCACCGCAACCACATGATCGCCCGCGAGGTCTCCCGATTGCCATACCAGCTTGCCGAGCGGGTCGATGGCGATGGCGAAGGAACCGTGATCGCCCCGCGCCACAAAATCCTCGCGTGCCGCGCCACGATATTCACTGGCCACCTCCGCAGCGGATCGCGTACCCGTGGCAAAATGCTCCATCGTCACACGGCCGCAGGCCCACGCGTCTGGCTCATAACTCTCATGGATCAATTCGTACTGCCGTCTGCCCTCGTCAGATAGCGGCCAGCCATCGACGAGAATACGTCCGTCGACCGACGTCATCATGTGGCAGATCACGTGGGGGCGGCTCGCGGCGATGGGTCTACTCTCTGCTTTCATGCTGATGTCTCCCTTCGCTGAGGTCAATCGGACCAGCATACGACGCGTTCCTCATCGCTCCGCAGGCCGCTTGCGGCCTTGTCTCGCTTTGCGCCACTGGCGCACATGCTCTATCAACGCGCGCAGCGCACGCGAGGCATGCCGGCGCTGGGGATAGTAGAGATAGTACCCCGGAAACGGCTGACAGTAGCGTTCGAGCACACGCATCAATTCCCCACGCGCGAGGAAATCGCGTACGTTGGCCTCGTACGCCATCGTCACACCGAGTCCGGCACTTGCCAGCCGGCGGTTCAATCCGGCGTGAGTGGACAGTACGCGCGCCGGCACGGCAATGGTGAAATCGCGTCCATTCTCCGTGAACTCCCAGCGATAGGGCGATGTGCCAGGCGTCGGGTGCCAGTTGAGACAGTCGTGCTCCACCAATTCGCGCGGATGTTTCGGAATACCGAGCCGCGCGAAATAGGACGGCGCACCCACGACGGCAAGACGCAGGTCGCCGGTGACAGGCACGGCGATCATGTCCTTGTCGATCACCTCACCCAACTGGATACCGGCGTCGTAGCCCTCGGCGACGATATCGACCGGTGCGTCGCTCACGACGAGGTCGAGTCGCACGTGCGGGTACTCGGCGAGGAATTCTGCGAGCAGCGACTCGCCCATCATCGTCTCGGCCAAGGTGGACGCGTGCAACCGGAGCGTGCCGCGCGGCGCATCCCCCAGCTCTCCGACCGCCGCAACCGCTGCTCGCACTTCCTCGAGTGCGGGTCGCAATGATGCATAGAGCCGTTCACCGGCTTCCGTGAGGCGCACACTGCGTGTGCTGCGCTGCACGAGCGCGACGCCCAGGCGCTCCTCCAGCCGCCGCAGGGTCTGACTCACGGCCGAGTGGCTCACGCCCAGGCGCTCGGCAGCGGCCCGGATTCCCTTCGCTTCCGCGACCTCGACAAAGGTCGCCATGCCGTCCAGTTCGTCTGCCATCGGACGGAAAAATGACCAGTGCGGTCGGCGATCGCTAGTGCATCGGGCGGTGTCGGTAGGGCAGCTTACGCAGGTTGGCTCACATGCCCGGGTATATCACTCACCCGGAAGAGCTGGCTTCGACTGGAGCATCGGGAATGATGGTGTATACGCGCGCGCTTCTACGGACTTTCGCCCTGACGACTCTGATGACGGCCTGCGCCACTCATCACCGTGTTCCCGACGGCACTGCCGGTCCGCTGCGGATTCATACACAGGGCAGTTTCGCGGCCGGTGGAACCACTCTGACCACCCCGCGCACCTACAACAACAACGCGCCGACGGCGGAAGGACAGAGTTTCCACGGCGACCATCTCTACGCCTTCTACCAGATCCCCGAACAGCCCAAGGCGATTCCCATCGTCATGCTGCACGGTGCCTTTCAGTCGGCCCGGAGCTGGGAGACCACGCCAGATGGCCGCGAGGGGTTCCAGACCATTTTTCTCCGGCGTGGCTTTCCGGTGTATCTGGTCGATCAACCGCGGCGCGGGCGTGCGGGCAACAGCACCGCAGCAGCCACCATCGAGCCGACGCCCAACGATCAGCTGTTCTTCGATCAATTCCGCATCGGCAAGTGGCCGAGCTATTTCGACAACGTGCAATTCGATCGACGGCCGGAGACGCTGGAGCAGTTCTTCCGCTCGGTCACGCCCAATACCGGTCCGTACGACGCCAGGGTGATCGCGGAGGCCATGTCGGCGCTGCTCGTCCGGACCGGACCGGCCATCCTGTTCACCCACTCGCAGGGCGGTGGGCCAGGCTGGCTGACGGCGATCAGAAATCCGAACGTCAAGGCAATCGTCGCGTTCGAGCCGGGAAGCGGCTTCATCTTCCCCGACGGCGAACTGCCTCCGGTGATGTCGAGTGCCGCGGGTACTTTGTCGCCCGAAATGGCATCGCGGGAGGACTTCCAGAAGCTCACCCGTATCCCGATCGTGATCTACTACGGAGACAATTTTCCGATCGAGCCCACAGCGGAGCGCGGACAGGACAATTGGCGCGTGCGACTCGCCATGGCTCGTCTCTGGGTGAATACGGTCAACCGGCATGGTGGGGATGCCCGGCTGGTGCATCTCCCCGAGATCGGCATTCGTGGCAACACACACTTTCTCATGTCCGATCTGAACAACGTGCAGATCGCGGACCTGGTATCCCGGTTCCTGGCGGAGAAGCATCTCGATTGATTCGCTACCAGTACTCCTCAGAAGGATTCACGCCATGACTGATTCCCCCACCGTCGCCGACCACGCGCAAAATCCGTTCGGGCTGGTCTATCGCGGCGCCCTCACGAAGAACGAGCCGGGCAAGGTCCATATCCATCCCGTGAAGTACCAGCTCGACGGTCTGGATATCGTTGCCAATGTCTATACCCCGGCGAACTACGATGCGCAGAAGCAAAATCCGGCGATCGTCGTGGCGCACCCGAACGGTGGAGTGAAGGAGCAGGTCGCCGGCTTGTATGCGCAGCCCCTCGCCGAACTGGGCTACATCACGATCGCGATGGACGCCGCGTATCAGGGCGGTAGTGGTGGCGAACCACGCAGCACTGACAAGCCGCAGTTTCGCATCGAGGACATCCACGGCGCGGCGGACTTCATCACCCAATATCCGGGGTGGATGCCGCGCGCCTGGGACTGCTCGGCATCTGCGGTGGCGGTGGTTACTCATTGTCCGTGGCAAAGGCCGACAAACGCTTCAAGGCGATTGCGACGCTCAGCATGTTCAACTCCGGACGGGTTCGTCGCAATGGATTTGCTGATTCGCAACTGGATACGATCCAGCAACGTCTGAAGCAGGCGTCGGACGCACGCGCCCAGGAAAAGGCCGGCGGAACGATTCTCTATTCCGGCGATGCCGACATGACGGATGAGCAGATCGCCGCGTTGCCGTTCGAGATGTATCGACAGGGCTACGAGTACTACTGGAGGACGCATGCCTGTCCCGGCTCGACCTTCAAGTACACCACCAGCAGCTTGTTGGATCTGATGCGCTGGGATGCGACGGATCAGATCGACCTGATCGAGCAGCCGCTGCTGATGCTCGCCGGCAGCAAGGCCGACAGCCTGTACATGACCGAGGACGCCTTCGCCAAGGCCACCGGCACCACGGACAAGGAACTGTTCAGGATCGATGGGGCAACACATATCGAGACCTACTGGGTTCCCAAATACGTGGAGGCTGCGATGGGCAAGCTGAAGCCATTTTATGCAAGAACGGTGTGGTTCCGTTCTGTATGAACACTTCATTCTGGAGGATCGCCATGTGTACTGCCGCCGCTGTCCCGGGCCCAGCCGATGCGCAGGGGAAAGCCCGTGCACCCATTGCTGCACCTGCACAGGAGATCGTACGCGCGGGTGAACAAGCCTCTACCTTCGGTGCGGCGGAGTATTTCACGGGCCAGGCTCGGGTCGATCCTTTGTTTTCCGTCAACGAGAGCATCAACGCGTCGGGCGCCTATGTGACATTCGATCCCGGAGCGCGTTCTGCCTGGCATACGCATCCGGCGGGGCAGCGACTGGTGGTGACCTCCGGTGAGGGACTCACACAGGAGTGGGGCAAACCCGTGCAGGTCATCCGCCCTGGCGATGTGGTGTGGTGCCCGCCTGGCGTCAAACACTGGCACGGTGCTGCGCCGAATACGGCAATGACGCATCTCGCTGTGACCGGGGCCGTCGATGGCAAGAGCGTGGACTGGCTGGAACAGGTGTCCGACGAGCAATACAACACCCCTCCAATCTCGTCCGACACACTCTCCGCCAGGCAACAGGCCATTCCGCTGATCGCGTCCTCCATGGCCACGAGCGATATGCCGAGACTCGATATCGTCTTGAACCGCGGACTCGACGCGGGCCTGACTGTCAGTGAGGCCAAGGAAATCTTGGTGCAGCTATATGCCTACACTGGATTCCCGCGCAGTCTCAACGCCTTGGGCAAACTGATGAACGTGATCGAAGCGAGAAAGCAGCGCGGCATTCAGGATGCACCAGGACGTGAACCCGGTCGGCCGATTCCAACCGGCGAAGCATTGATCGCGGTCGGCACGGCGAACCAGACCAGGATCTCCGGCGTTCCGGTCAAAGGGCCGGTGTTCGAATTCGCACCTGTCATCAACCAATACCTGCAGGCGCACCTGTTCGGCGACATCTTCGAACGTGACAACCTCGATTGGCAGAGCCGTGAGCTGGCCACCGTCGGTGCGCTGGCCGCGACCCCTGGCGTCGAATCGCAACTGCGTTCCCATATCGCGGCCAGCCTGCTGGTGGGCCTGACCACGTCGCAATTGCGTCAACTCATCCAGGTGCTGATCGACGGGGGCGACATCGAAGCCGCCGAGCGCGCACGGGAAGCGTTGGATCAGCATCTGGCTCGAGCATAGTCCCGCAGCACGAGCCGTTGCAGCATGTCCCCTTCGCTTCATGAGGTCGAAGACGCTGGATCGACCCGTCTACCCACCACTGGTGCCACCTGCAGGCTCAGCTCATTGATGGGTCCCGGTACCTTATCGGCTACTTGTCGGAAGGGTATATAATGTTTATTGTTTGTATATAAAATGTAGACAGCGAGGGAAGAGGCGATGCCAACCACAACGATCACAGTGGTTCACACCAAAGACGAGGACGATGGAGATCTGGCTGAATTGGTCCGCGCTTCTTTTCCGGGCGGATCAATCCAGGTGGTGGATCTGTCGAACGACCTGCAACCGGGATTGAAGGACGTCGAGGGCACCGAAACCGTGGTGCTGCTCGATGCGAGTGGGAGCATGGTGTCTCAGGAAGAAGCGACCATCGTTTTGCGTACGTTGCGTACCGTACGCGAAGCGGCGCCTACTGCGCCTATTCTTGCGGCATTCATGGAGGAGCCTGCTTCGCAGGGTACTCTGTATCTTGATCAACGTTTTGAAGAGATCGTCGTGCAGGTGTTGGAAGCGGGGGCGAACGATTACGTGACCTCAGCCGCGACCGGTGTGGCGGGGGGCAGTGAGCTTCTGCGACATCGGGTGCGGTCGTTGCTCGGAGAACATCACGAATCCGGCACTCCGCATCCGCTGCCTGGCACTCGTGATGTGCCCACTGTCGTCGGTATTCCACGCGAGCGTCGACAGCCCGTGAGCCAGATCGAGGATCCTTTTCGTACGCCGTGGCTTGCACTGTATGATGAGCAATCGGGAAGACTTCACGCCCGACAGATTGCGAACGAGTTGGGCGTGTCGCTTCGAGCGCTCTGTGAGGCGCTGGAGCTGAGCCCGTCTGCGGTACACCGCGCACCAAGTGCCCAGCCATATCAGCGCGCGCTGCAGCCGGTTGCTCGGGTGTTGGAAATGCTCCACGACAGCTTGCCCGATGACGGAGTGCGCCGCGCCTGGCTCAACCGGCCTCGTGGCGACCTGGAGGGAGCATCACCACTGGCTGTGATCATGGCGGGAGAGGTGGACGCCGTGGTCTCGCTTCTGGAGGGTGCACAGCTCGGTTTGGGGGCGTAGCGTGCATTCTTTGGACGAGGTCACGAAGGCGCTTTCCACCATCACCCGTGTGGAGGTCTATGGGCCTTGGGCTCGAGTGCTGGCTCTCCATCATTTGGAAGGGCCGCCACCAGGTGCGGCGGCAGGAAGTCCACCGCAGCCTCTATGGGGAGGTGGGGCGGCGATGACTGGCGCGCGGTTCACCCCCAAGGGAACGTTCTCGTCGCTCTATCTGGCTTCAAATCCCATCACGGCCTTGGCCGAGGTTGGAGCAGTATTCGAGGTCGGCGATCAATTCATCTATCATGACCACGTTCCGTACGGTGTGTTTTGCGTGCAGGGCCTTCTGACGGATGTCCTCGATCTGACGGATCCAGTGGTTCAGGCCCGATTGGGTGCGACGGATCAAGAACTCCGAGGGCCGTGGCGCCGTGCGCAGGCCCGGGCGATGAAGTCAGGTGGACCCTTGCCCGTTACGCAGCAACTCGGTGAGGCGGCGTATCGATCCGGTCTATTCGGCGGTATTCGCTTTCCCTCGGCAAAGATCGAAGGTCCATTCGCAGATGGGATCAACCTTGTTGCCTTCACGGACCGATTGGGTATGGGACCGATTCGAGGAACGTTCACGCTCGACACGCCCACTGGGCGATATGCGCAGCGACTCCCATAGCGCAGAATCCGAGATCGCGCCGGATGACGGCGAATATGCGACGTCCCGCAGTGTGGCGACATTCAATGTCCATGAAAGCAAAGTTCGTCCCATCATTCAGTGGAGGCATGATGTCGTTCATCACCATGCTGCGAATCGGTGCCATCTGTGGTACGACCATGATGCGGAAGAGGCCGCGCACTACTACGCGAGGACCTTTCCCGACAATTCCGTCATCGCGGTGCATCGGGCCCCCTCCAATTTTCCGGGCGGCAAGGCTGGTGACGTTCTGACCGTCGACTTCACGGTGTGCGGCGTGCCCTGCATCGGCCTCAACGGCGGAGACACGTTCGAGCACAGTGAAGCATTCTCCTTCCAGATCGCCACCGACGATCAGGACGAGACCGACCGCTACTGGAATGCCATCGTGGGCAATGGCAGAGTGGAGAGCATGTGCGGCTGGTGCAAGGACAAATGGGGACTGTCGTGGCGGATCACGCCCCGCGTACTGACGGAGGTGATGGCCAAGGGCGGCGATGTGGCGAAACGTGCGTTCGAGGTGATGATGGAGATGAAGAAGATCGACATCGCCAGAATCGAAGCCGCGATACGGGGCGGGGCCGCGCCGGAGTGACGGCGCGGTCGCCCTCATGGTGACCTCTTGATTCCTGGTCTTATATGTAACATATAAAGTAGCATGAAATCCGACAGTCGGCTCTCCGGAGTCCTGCATGTCCTCCTCCACATGGCGGAGCGTGAAGGGCCCAGTACCTCCGAATCGCTCGCGCGCGCGATGGACACCAATCCGGTCGTGGTGCGCCGCGTCATGGCGGGGCTGCGAGACCGTGGTTTCGTGCGTTCGGAGAAAGGACACGGTGGAGGCTGGACCATCGCCTGCGACCTGCGCTGCGTCACGTTGCGCGACGTCTACGAGGCACTTGGCGAGCCGCGTCTGCTGGCCATCGGCAACCGCTCCGATGCGCCGCAGTGTCTGGTGGAGCAGGCCGTCAACGCCGCGCTCGGAGATGCCTTTGCCGAAGCCGAGGCGCTGCTGCTTCATCGCTTCGGCGAAGTCACGCTGGCCGCGTTGAGTGCGGACTTCCATGCCCGGTTCGCAAAGCACAGGCAGCGGCCCCGGCGCGGGCGCACCGTGGAGCGCACCCACACGCACACGATCGAGGAAATGCATGACGCATGATGTCATTGTCATCGGTGGCGCATTCGCCGGCCTGGCGGCGGCCACGTATCTGGCACGCGCGCGACGTTCGGTGTGTGTGCTCGATACCGGTAAACCACGCAATCGCTTCACTGAGGCCTCGCACGGCTTTCTGGGGCAGGATGGTCGCAATCCCCTGTCGATACTGGAGACCGCACGTGCGCAGCTGCTGGGCTACTGGAACGTGGAGATCGTTCAGCAGGAAGCAGTCACCGCGCGTCGTCTGGACGATGGCTTTGCGGTCACCCTCGCCAACGGTGAGCAGCACGAAGCGCGCAAGCTGATCCTCGCGTTCGGCCTGCGCGATACGTTGCAGGACATTCCCGGCCTCGAAGAGCGTTGGGGACGCTCGGTGCTGCACTGTCCGTACTGTCACGGCATCGAGTTCAGCGAACGCGAGCTGGGCGTGCTCTATCGCACACCCATGTCGGTGCATCAGGCCATGCTCATCGCGGAATGGGGACCGACCACCATGTACCTGAACGGCGAGGAGCTGGCCGCCGAGGATGTGGAGAAGCTGGCTGCACGCGGCGTGCGTGTGGAGCACGCCCGCATCGCCGGTCTGGCAGGTGAAGGGCATGCATTGGAGACGATCCAGTTGCACGACGGACGCGAGCGTGCGCTCGAGGCGCTGTATGTCGCGCCGCAGTCGTGTCTTTCGAGCCCGATTGCGCGACATCTCGGTGCGGTCATCGACGACGGACCGATGGGCGAGATGATTCGCACCGACAACAACAGGATGACCACCATCGATGGGGTGTACGCTGCCGGCGATATCGCCCGTGCTCCGCACAGTGTGAGCTGGGCCGTGGCTGATGGCGTCACGGCGGGTACTGCGGCGCATCGCGCACTGGTATTTGGATAGGTTCCTTGCATGCCCGCATACAAGACACCAGGCGTCTATGTCGAGGAATCTCCCAGTCTTCCTCCGACCGTCGTTCCGGTTCCCGTGGCGATTCCGGTATTCATCGGCTACACCGAGTACGCCACTGACGCCCAGGGCGTCTCGTTGACGAAGACCATGACTCGAATCACCTCCCTGGTGGAATACGAGACACTCTTCGGACGTGCGCCGGTGCAGGTCGCGAATATCACCGTCGATCAACGCAGCGGGGTCAATCCCGGATTCGAAGTGCGATGGACCGATGCACCACCGCGGCCGACCGACCTGCTGTACTACACGCTGCAGTTGTATTTCGCCAACGGCGGTGGGCCATGCTGGATCTACTCAATTGACCCACATGGAACGCCGCTTCGGAAGGAAGACTTCACGAATGCGATCACGATCATCGAAGACTGGGATGAGCCCACGTTGCTCCTGTTTCCCGATGCCACGCGCCTGTCCGACGAGGACTATGGTTTCGTGCTGTCTTTCGCACTCTCCAGTTGCGCGCGTCAGCGGAACCGATTCACCATTGCCGACGTGCCCAGAGCCGAGGCCGAAGGGACGACGCCTGCGTTGGTCACGAGGAATTTCAGAAATCATGTGGCAGGCACCATTGAACAACTCGGCTATGGCGCTGCCTACTTCCCGTACGTGCAGACGCTCGTGCCCTTCCGATTCGACGATGAGTCGGTACACCTGACGGCGTTCACGAAGAACGGAGTCTCGATCGCCGTTCCCGCCGTCCATCACGCGATCCGGGCCTTTCTCGACGCCGCCTGCGTGACATTGCCGGCATCCGGTGGCATCGCGGGAATCCATGCACAGATGGGTCGCACGCGCGATGTGTGGAAGGCGCCAGCGGGCATGCCGCTGGCACTGGTACTCCGCCCGGCGATCGGTGTCACCGATGAGCAACAGAGTACACTGAATGTCGATGTGGAGACCGGCAAGTCGGTGAATTGCCTGCGTGCCTTCTCCGGCAGAGGCACACTGGTGTGGGGGGCTCGCACCCTCGCGGGCAACGACAACGAATGGCGGTATATCAACGTGCGCCGCCTCGCCAGCTTCATCGAAGCATCGGTCGGAAAGGCGGTGCACGCTTTTGCCTTCGAACCCAATACGGCGTCGACCTGGACTCGTGTCCGTGCGATGATCGCGGACTTTCTCACACGCCTCTGGCAAGATGGGGCGCTGACAGGCATGAAGCCGGACGAGGCCTTTCATGTGGACGTCGGGCTTGGCACCACGATGACGGCGCAGGATGTGCTCGACGGAATTCTCATCGTCGAGGTCCGTATCGCCGTGATCCGGCCGGCGGAGTTCATCGTGCTGCGTCTCCGGCAACAGATGCTCAACGCGTACCCCTAGCTTTCCGGCGGCCTCGCATCGTACAATCTGCTGCGACGTGAGGTCGCGGTGCATCGCATGGGATGCCCACAGCCTCTCCTCTCCGAATCTGCTTCGCGGCTAACGGGACACCTGAGATGCGACGGCCTCCACACGATGTTCCTGCTATTGAGACCAAACTCGCACGTGGGGGTGTGCCGGATGCTGAATTGATGGACGATCTTGTTCGTCGCTATTGGCATCCGTTGGTCGCCTATGCGAGCCGGCTACTTGGGGATGTGGCCGCCGCGGAAGACGTGGTGCCGCAGGGGTTTCTGCGACTCTGGGAGAGAAAACACGTCGTGCCATCGGGAGATGAAGCGCGGCCTTTTCTCTACAAGGTGGTGCGGAATCTGGCGGCCAACGAGTGGCGTCAGCGGCAGACACGTCGGAATTGGCTGGATGAAGAGGCGCATGCCACGCTCTCTGCCGTCGACATGCCCAGCCTCGCGGTGGAAGAGGATGAGCTGGCCGCTGCTCTGACTGCGGCCGTGGAACGGTTGCCGGGGCGACGTCGGGAGATCTTCGTACTCTCGCGGTATCACGCCCTGACCAATGCGCAGATTGCCGACGTGCTCGGCATTGCGCCGCAAACCGTGGCGAACCAATTGGTGAATGCACTGCGGGAGCTTCGTGGGATCATGTCTCCCCATCTGGACCAGCGCACCTATCCCGAACTCCAGATCGTTCGCGACGACGACCGCGCGGCTGGATAGCCACGCGAACCGGAGAGGAGCAGGGGAAACTCCGGAAAAATTCAGGATCCGATAGTATGGCGGGGGCGGTCGCGGGTTTCAGGATCTGACGACGCGAGACCGGGGAAGTTCCTCGGTGCGACGTGCAGCCCTGACTTCCCGTGGACGAACTCATACTCTCTGCGCTTCAGGAGCGGCTGACTCCCGCCGAAGCGTTACGGCTCGACTCCTGGCGGAAGGCATCGCCAGTCAACGAGCAATACTACCAGGACATGGTTCGCCTCTGGGATTCGATTCCCCGGCAGGATCCCCTGGTTGAGCGTGTCGCTGCGACCATCGCCGCGACGCCATCGTGGGCGGATCTGCAGGCGCGTGCATCGTCCGATGCTCGCGATGTGCGGACCGCACCTCAGCGCGCCTGGCAGTGGTCTCGATGGGCGGGAGCGGTGGCAGTCGCGGCGCTGTTGTTGCTGATGGTACGGGTCGCCGATGAACCGCCGATAGACACTTCACGGAGCACAGAGGAGTTCCGGGCGTCGGAGTTCGTGACCGATCAGTCGGAGATGGTCACCGCCAGTCTGGCCGATGGCAGTGTCGTGCGCCTCGCGCCCGAGAGCCGGCTGCGTGTGACACCCGCCATCAACCGACGCGAAGTGTGGTTGGACGGGGAAGCGTTCTTCGCGGTGGCACGTGACAGTGTGCGCCCGTTTTCGGTGCGCACCCGCGCGGGAAGTGTGGAGGTCCTCGGCACCCGTTTCGATCTCCAGGTCGTGGGCTCGGAGCTGCGTCTGGTGGTGACCGAAGGCAAAGTCGCTCTCGTGAGTGGTGCGCATCGGCAGACGGTGGTGGCAGGGCAGATCGCGCGTGTGCGGGATGGTGGACCGCCCCAGGTGGAAGGAGCGGTGGCCGTGGACTCGGTTCTCGCATGGACACGCGGCTTCATCGTCTTCCAGAACACGCCGCTGCATCAGGTCGCCGCCGAGCTCGAACAGCGCTATGGCGCGCGCGTCTTGTTGCCGGACAGCACGATTGCCTCACGCACCGTCACCGCGTGGTTCACCAATCAGGGCCTCGATCAGGTCCTGTCTGCGATCTGCAGAGCGGTGGATGCGCACTGCTCGCTTCGGGACAACGTCGCGAGCATCGAGCCTTAGGTAGATGTGATCCCGCCCTGGTCCTGCACACCAGATCCAATCCCAGCAAGCTAAGGAAGCAGCAAGGAGGTTCCTCGTGTCGCGAAGTCTGTATCTGCTCGTTGCCATCGTCGCTACGGTATTGCCGGCAACGGAGACGGGCGCACAGCGCGTCATCACGTTGGCAGGGATGACGACCACGGTGGGGCATTCAAAAACGCTGATCACCGCCAGTCCCCTCGACCGGCCGGCCAAGCTCTCGGTGGAAGACGTGCCGCTCACCGATGGACTGGAGCTGTTGCATACGCGATCCGGCGTTTCGCTCGCCTTCAGCCCTGCATTCGTGCCTGGCGAACGGCGAGTCACGTGCAAGTGCACCAAACTGACCGTGGGACGGGCACTGCAGGTGATGCTGGCCGGACTCCCACTGGAGAGCACGGTACTGGACGGCGACCTGATTCTCATCGCGCCGTCGCCCGCGGGAGCGAAGATTCCGAAAGACGCCGATGTCGAGGCGTTCACGGCACCCGCGCCGCAGATGGTGGGGCAGATCAGTGGTCAGGTGACCAACTCCGCGTCGGGCCAGCCTGTCGGTGGAGTGCAGGTGATCGTCATGGGCACCACCATGGGAGCCATGACCCGTGACGACGGTCGCTATACGATCGCCAGCGTGCCCGACGGCACCTATCGTCTGCGTACACAACGGATCGGCTTCACGTCCGAGCAGAGAAGCGTGACGGTGGCCGGCGCCGATGTCACCGCCGACTTCGCGATCGCGACACTGCCGATCTCGTTGAACGAAGTCGTGGTGACCGGCACCGCCGGCGGCGCACAGCGGCGCTCCATCGGCAACGTGGTCGCGAGCGTGTCCGCGGACTCGGTGATGGCGCGCTCACCCATCACGAACGTGGATCAGCTTCTCGGGCAGCGCACCGCGGGGGTGATGATGCTCCCCGGTACCGGTCAGGTGGGTACGGGATCCGCGGTCCGCGTGCGCGGCAACAGCAGTCTCTCGCTGTCCAACGAGCCGATCATCTACATCGATGGCGTGCGCATGGACAGCGATTCGAGACGCGGCCCCAGCCAGCGTGGCGGCGCCAACGTGAGCCGGTTGAACGACATCAATCCGGCGGACATCGAAAGCATCGAGATCATCAAGGGACCCGCGGCCGCAACGCTCTACGGAACCGAAGCCTCCAACGGGGTGATCCAGATCATCACCAAGCGTGGATCGTCCGGGCGGCCGCAATTCGATGTCACCGCACGGAACGGCTACAACTGGTTGTGGAATCCCGAAGGCCGTGCCGGTATGCGGTACATGCCCGATCCAAACCGCCCGGGGGAGCTGTTCGGTTTCAACGTGTACGAGAACGAGCGGGTGAACGGCACGGGACCGGTTTTCGGATACGGGATGCTGCAGGGCTACAATGCCAGCATCAAGGGAGGCAATGATGCCGTCCGTTATTTCGCCTCGGTGTCGAACAACGACGATACCGGTGTGGTGGATTTCAACTGGGACAAGAAACTGGGGCTCCGGGCAAACATGGAGGTGGGGCTCTCCGACAAGTTGCGGGTGACGGTGGGCACCTCGTACATCGAAGGACAGACCCGTCTCGCGCAGGCGGCGATCGAACCCGATCCGTTCAGCAATCTGATCTGGTCGAACCCGCGCTATCTGACCGATGCCCGCCGCGGCTGGAGTTCGGCTCCGCCCGAGGAATGGGGCAAGGTGGAGAGTCGGGCCGACAACGACCGCACGACGTCCAATATCGAGATGCGGTATCAGCCGCGCAGCTGGATGACGCATCGTCTGGTCGTCGGTCTCGACATGAACTCCGAAGTGAATTCGACGCTCTATCCGCAGCAGCCGGAAGGAGCCAGCCACTTCTACGGATCGCTCGGTCTCGGCAGCAAGTCCGTCAGCCGCGGAGAGCGCCGCTTCGTCACACTCGACTACTCGAGCAGCGCAAACGTCGATGTCGGCGACTATGTCCTCACGCCGTCCATCGGCTTCCAGTACTACAAGAGCACATCCTCGTTCATCAATTCCAGCGGCCAGCAGTTCCCGGCCGTACCCATCACCACCGTGTCGGGTGGGTCGGTACGTGATGGCGGTGAGAGCTTCGTGGAGAACATCACGGCCGGTGTCTACGTCCAGCAGCAGGTGGCCTGGAAGAATCGGCGTTTCCTCACCGGCGCCGTCCGGGCGGACGCGAACAGTGCGTTCGGCGAATCATTCAAGGCCGCCTACTATCCCAAGCTGAGTGCCGCATGGGTACTGCACGAGGAGCCGTTCTGGAAGATCGATCTCTTCGATCAGTTCCGACTGCGTTCCGCCTGGGGCGCGGCAGGCCAGCAACCGGCGACATTCGCGGCCGCGCGTCTCTATGATCCGGTCGTGGGCTACAAGGATCAACCCTCACTCACCCCATCGGCGTTCGGCAACCCGCAACTGAAGCCCGAACGCGGTGAGGAACTGGAAGTCGGATTCGACGCATCGCTGCTGAACAGCCGGGTGACGGTCGAGTACACCCGATACCAGCGTGCGGTGAAGGACGCAATCGTGAACCGTCCGCTGCCGCCGTCGTCCGGTTTCACCGGATCGCAGATCGTCAACATCGGGCTCCTGAACGCGTCGGGTAACGAAATCCAGCTGACGGCGCGTCTCGTGAATCGCTCCAACTTCGCGTGGGAGGTGGGCACGCAGTACTCCACGATGCGGAACACGATCAAGGACCTGGGCGGACTCGATTTCATCAGCGTCGGTACGCAGGCGTACCACCGCGAAGGCTACTCCATTGCCGACTTCTTCATGCGGGACGTGCTTTCGGCGGAATTCAACGCGAGCGGAACCATCGTCAATGCCATGTGCGATGGGGGGACAGGGCCGCTCGGCATCGAGCCCGGAGGTGCGCCGGTGCCCTGCGCGAATGCGCCGCAGGTCTATCTGGGGCATTCCCAGCCCACCTGGCAGGCGGGGTTGAGCAACACCTTCACGCTCTTCAGGGATCTGCAGGTGTCGGTGCGACTGGAAGGCAACGGCGGTCACAAGCAGGACAACACCGAGATCCGTGCGACGCACAACCAGTCCACCACCGAAGCCGTCCTGCTCAAGAACAATCCGATCCTCTCGGCCACACGCATCTACGAAAACGATCGAACGGGTGTGTACGAAGCCGGCTTTCTGCGACTGCGGGAAATATCGGTCAACTACAACCTGCCGAAGCACTTCGTGAGCTGGGCGGGTGCGTCGCGAGGCTCCGTTGGTTTCGGTATGCGCAACGTCGCCATGCTCTGGACGGCTCAACACGGCTGGAACACACCACGGGACGGCTCCGTTCGCGAACCGCTTGCCAACATGATCGTGTGGGACCCGGAGGTCCGGGCCACGGGATCGGCGGCCGTTGGCTATCAGACCGTGATGCCGGCCACTGCGAGCGCCACGATGACGCTTCGTCTCAGCTTCTGAGGAGAGAGACCGATGGTTACGAGAACGCATGAGGTGCGTCGCACCGAGGTCGTCCCCGGCCGCAGCAAGTCGTCGGGCAGACGGAGTCTGAACGTCGCGATGGGTGTGCTGTTCGCTTGGCTCGCGGCGTGCAAAGGGCTGATGGAGGTGGAGAATCCGGGTCGGGTGGCCGAATCGGATCTGGCCAACCCGGCACTCGCACCAACCCTGGTCAACAGTGCTCTTGGTCAGTTCGAGTGTGCCTACACGCAGTACGTCGCCACGGCGGGAATCATGGCGAACGAATACGTGAACGCATCGAGCTGGCTCGACATCAACGGCTGGGGATGGCGCGGTATCGAGCTGAATACCATCGTCGGCAGCTGCCCCACGAGCCGCACGGCCACCGGTCTGGGCGCGTACACGCCGCTGCAACAGGCTCGCTACATGAACGAGAATGCGATCCTGCGTCTGGAGGCGTTCCCTGAGGATCAGGTGCAGAAGAAGGAAGAGAAGCTTGCCATGCTGTCGGCATATGCGGGCTACTCGTATGTCCTGCTGGGCGAAGGGTACTGTGAGATGGCCGTGGATCAGAGTCCGATCATGTCGCCGCAGGAAGTGCTCGCCGTGGCCGAGAAGAAATTCGATGCGGCGTTGACGTTCGCCGAACGGGCAGGACGAAACGATCTCCGACTGCTGGCGATGGCCGGACGGGCGCGCACACGTCTGGACCGCGGAAACCTTGCTGGTGCCGCTTCGGATGCCGAGCAGATCCCCGCCGGTTTCGTGTGGAACGCCGAATACTCCACGTCGGAAGGACGACGGGAGAATCGCATCTACAACGTGAATCGTCGCAGTCGCTTTCTCTCCGTCGAAACCACCCGCAACACCGGTCTCATGGCGGGGGGCGCTCCCGATCCCCGGATCGGCATGACCAGCGCCGGAGCCAAGGGGCATGACGGGGTGACGGATCACTACTACCAGACCAAGTATCCCGCCGCCGATTCACCCATCCCGATGGCGTCGTGGCGTGAAGCGCAGCTCATCATCGCGGAGGCCAAACCCGCCGATGCGGTCGCCGCCATCAATCGCCTGCGTGCGAGTCAGAACATTCCGGCGGTGACGGCCACGGAATCGGCGAACATCACGGCGCTCGTCATCGAGGAACGCCGTCGCCAGTTGTTCAGTGAAGGGCACCGTCTGAACGACATGCTGCGCCACAAGATTCCGTTCCCAACGGGTGTGAATCACAAGGGACAGGCATGGGGCACCATGACCTGCATGCCTCTGCCGGAGCAGGAACGCAGGAACAACCCCAACATCGGGAGCTGAGCGTCATGGCCCATCGCTCGAGAGTGACGAGGACCGGCAGGACGCGACCATTGCTGCTTACAGGTTGTGTGGCCTGCCTGATCGGTGTCGTTGCGGCCCCGGCAGCTGCCCAGAGTGGAGGTCCACCCGGCGGCAGGGCCGGTGGGGCGGGTGGAGCCGGTGGAGCCGGCGGTGCTCCTCCCCGCACGACACTGCCACTGCCCCCCGGTGTCCTGGGTGGTGTGCCACTGACGGCCGCTGACAGCATGATACAGAACGTCACGGCACGACTGGACTTCGAGAGCTACAAGGGGATCATCAAGGGATTGGCACAGTTCGGCGATCGTGAACAGGGCACGGAGCGGAATGCACGGGCGGTGGACTGGATCGAGACCCAACTCCGGAACTGGGGATACACCACGGAGCGTGTGAAGTACAACTACACGCCGCGTGGTGGAGGCGCACCGGAACCGCGCGAGCAGGTCTTTGCCACCAAGATCGGTCGCACGATACCGGGCGAGATGTACATCATCGGCGGCCACATGGATGGAAGAGGTGGCGGAGAAGCGGTCAACGACGACGCTTCCGGCACTGCCGTGGTCATGGAGATCGCACGCATCCTGGCGTCGTCCGATATCCAGACCGCACGCTCTGTTCGGTTCGCGCTCTGGAACAACGAGGAGACGGGGCTGGACGGTGCGCGGGCATATGTGGAGCAACGTGCGAAGCGTCAGGGCATCGAGGAGCCGGTCGGGTCCGGTCGCTATCCGGAACCCAGGTGGCTCGGCATGATCCAGCACGACATGATGATGTGGGATCATGGCAATCCGGTGCAGGCGTCCCAGGCACTCGACGCCGATGTCGACATCGAATTCCAGCTGAACTCGAAGCAGGCCGCTGGCTCGGCGCAGTTGGCGCTGGCCCTTCTCAATGCGAATCGCCTGTTCGCCACCGACTATCCGGCGGTGATGAGCAATGCGATGAGCAACACGGACTCCGCACCCTTCATGGATCTCGTGCCCGCGGTGAGTCTTCGTGAGAATCGCCGACTCTATGAAACGGGACGGCGCGCGAATCCTCACTGGCATCGTCCGACGGATCTTTTTGTCACCTTTTCCGACGCGGACTTTCTTCTGGGCTTCAACGCCACCCAGACCACGATGGGGGCCATTGCGAGGTTGGTGGACGCACGCATTGTGAAGTAAGTGTCATTGAGACGGGGGTGAAGGAAAGGGCCGACGTTGGAGGGACGTCGGCCCTTTCCCGTCTCGCGCCTATCGGGAGCCAGGGCGTCGGGCCGGGCCGGGAGATGCGGCACGCGGGGCGGTGAAACCGATCTTTCCTCTGGCCTGATCCAACAGAGTTGCCGCTTCGTGGACGGCGCCACCCTTGATCACCAGCCGCACGTGGCGTGTGTTGCGGATATCGGTGAGTGGATTGCCGCGGATGACGAAGAGATCAGCCAGCTTGCCGCGTTCTATGCTGCCGAGCAGATCGCCGGCGCCGAGTGAACGTGCGCCATTGATGGTGCCTATCCGCAACACCGCCGCGGGTGCGATGCCGGCGATGGTGAGCGCATGCAGTTCCCGGTGCGATGAGAAGCCGGCCAGATACTGACCGCGACTCGGATTGTCCGTGCCCATCGTCACGATACCCCCCGCGTCATGGAAGGCGCGCGTCGTACGCAACATGGCGAGATAGAGTGAGTCGAACAGCGGATATGGTTTGCGCGGGGGTTGTCTCTTCACCCAGGCCTGCACTTCGGGGGTGAAGAACTGCGACTCGTCGACCCAGAAATCGAAACCCGGCTTGTCGTCGACGGTGCTGAAATAGACAGGTGCCGTGATCGTCGGATCGAAGGCGACACGGTTCTGGATGAAGAGTCGTACAATGTCCTTGAATTCCCGCGACGCGGTATCCACGTGGATCCACGACGGATAGGCTGTCCTGTCACGGGAAAGCGCCTCACCGCCCAGGATGTGTTCCACCCGGTCGATTCCCATGCGTACGGCATCGGCGGCGTTGGTGGTGTTCCGGAAGCCCGACTCCAGATGGGCCGCCACGGGAAGTCCGTGAAAATGGGCGCGATCGATGAGAGGCTTGAGATGCCCGGGGCTGATGCCTTTGGCCTTGAAACCACGTGCCCCCTGTTCGGCCCAGTAGTCCACCTCCCGATAGATGTCCTCGGTGGTGGCATTCTGATTCCAGTCCGGACGTGCGGTT
The DNA here is from genome assembly GCF_037190085.1 of Gemmatimonas aurantiaca. Lineage (NCBI taxonomy): Bacteria > Pseudomonadati > Gemmatimonadota > Gemmatimonadia > Gemmatimonadales > Gemmatimonadaceae > Gemmatimonas > Gemmatimonas aurantiaca. Next base: position 33,779 of record NZ_JBBCJO010000009.1, on the reverse strand, counting down.
CCGAAATAGGGGCCCGAGTTGAAGATGCGAGGGCCGGGCTGAAGTCCCCGGTCGATCCGCTGGCGGGCCTCCATCATTCCTTTCGGGTCATATTCTCCAGCGGGGAAGGTGGTGGTGACGCCATTGGCCAGGAAGATGAGTGGGTTGTAGTGATATTCGTCCTGTCGTGTACCATTGTCGCCGAGCGTCATGTTGTAGTGCGCGTGCACGTCCACGAGTCCGGGCAGGACATACTCGTCGTCGGCCAGAGTGATCACGCGAGCACGTGTGGTATCCTGGTCGCGGAAGTTGCCATCCGTGACCAGAAACTTTCCGCCTTTCACGAACAGGCCGCGATTCCGTTCCACGGTGTCGGCAGTGGCCGTGAAGAGCCATCCACCCCGCACGATGAGTGCCGTCTCCTGCGCACGGGCATCACGGGGGAAGACGAGCGGGATCACCGCGAGGGTGAACAACAGCGGGAATGAGCACCTCCGGAGGGAGGTCGTGCGGCGGTGTAGCGGCATGAAGGGAGTCTCCTGCTGGCGGGGGCTTTCAGCGACCATGATATCCGGGACCTCTTCGGCTCTCGGCAATGCTGCGGTGAACATGGGTCTGCAATGTGTTGAACCCGCGGGACGGGCCATCATACCGGCGGAGGTACGGCTGGGCGGCGACCGTGTCTGACTCGTGCAGCGATCATCTTTCCAGCGCAATCACCTCATCCGCCACGACGAACAGCCGATCGCGTTCGTTCCGTTCATACATGCCACCGCCGGTGAAACTCGAGAAGGCCGGCAAGACACCCACATCAGGGCCAAAAACGAATGCCGGCAATCGCACGCTCTGTCTGCCGCGTCCGTACATGGAAACGGAGGGGTGCAGGTGCCCGCTCAGTACATATCCCTCGGTACTCGGCAGTGGTTCATGGGTGCACACGAACGGCCCCAGCCTGTAGGGCGGATCCACGCAGTGCACACGCAGGATCGATGGGGGATCGCCGGCGCGCACATCGTGGTTGCCCCGCACCAGCGTGATACGCACATGCGGATGCGCCGCGCGCCAGTCGGCGATGGTGCGCAGCGTCTCGGCGTGCCGGCCCTCACGCGCGTGCAGCAGGTCGCCGAGTATGACGAGGTGTTCGGCCTGCGTGGACGTGAATGCATGGGAGAGGCGCGCCAGGTCGTTCGACGTGGTGCCCATGGGCACCGGAACATGCGCGGCGCGGAACGCGGCGGCCTTGCCCCAGTGAAGATCGGCCACTACGAGGGTGTCGAGTGTGGGCAACCAGAGCGCACGGGACGGCAGCAAGGTCGCCGGTTGTCCGACGACCATGATGTCGAGTGCGCCCGTCATCCCGTATGCGCCGTCATGCGTCACGGCGATGCTCCGCTGCCACCCATCAGGCGTTGTACCCTCTCTCCGATGCGAAACACACTCGCCTGTCCGCTGCGGGTGGGTTTTTCGGCGGCCACGGTCATACGGCGCACCCGCTGGGTGAGTTTTTCGGTGCTCAACCTGGCGCGCGTGATGTCCACCATGAGCGGAAACGCGAGCGGCGTGGGACGCTCCACGTCCACCAGCCGCACCGTGCTCACCGAGAGCCGTTCCAGCACACGGCCGAGACGGCTCGCCTCGAGTTGCCGCTCCAGTACTTCGCGCTGCGCCTGCCGGACCAGCAGGTTGCCCTCGTCGTACTTCGTGAACACATCGTACAGCAGGCTGCTGGACGCCTGTACCTGTTTCATGCTCTTCGACTGACCGGGATAACCCTGAAAGATGAGCCCCGCTACGCGTGCGATCTCGCGGAACTGGCGACGCGCCAATTCGGCTGCGTTGAGACTGTGCGTGATATCGTACAGCAGGTGCGTCGTCGAGAAGAGGCCGGCTTCCAGCGCCTCTTCGAGTGGTGCGGGGTCTGGACTCAGCAACTCGAAACCATAGTCGTTCGCCGAGAACGAGAAGCTGATGGGGCCCAATTGCGCAATCCGATAGGCGCACAGGGCGGCCAGCCCCTCGTGCACGAGGCGCCCCTCGAAGGGATAGACGAACACATGATGGCCGTCCCGGGTCTCGGTGCGCTCGATGAGCAGTTCGTCAGGACGGGGAATCACGCTCCGTTCCGCCTGGGTTTCGAGCACCGGTCGGACGGCCTCCATCTCCCGGCTCGGGTAGACACCGAGACGGGCTGCCTCGAGGGTGTCACGGACCGCGGCAGCCAATTCCGTGGAGAGCGGCATGCGTGCACCCTGCCAGCGCGGAATCGCACCACTCATTCCCTTGGCCTTCCGCACCCAGGCGACCAGATCGCGCAGACGCACGAATTCCAGCGGTTGACCGGCGAAGATGAACTTGTCGCCCGGTGAGAGACGCGACACGAACGACTCCTCCACCGTGCCCAGCCTCCGGCCCGAGAGATACTTCACGGCGATTGCCGCGTCACTCACGATGGTACCGATGTTGAGCACATGACGCAGGGCGACGCGCCGGTCGGTCACCACATAGGTGTCGTCGACTTCATGGACCTTGGCGTACTCCGGATAGGCGCGCAGCGCCTCACCGCCATGGGTGATGAAGGCAATCACCCAGTCGAGTTCCGCCTCGGTGAGCAGACGGTAGGCGCGGGTGGTGCGCAGCTCCGCCAGCACGGTATCGCGTCGGAAACCGCCGCCCAACGCCAGCGTCACCAGATGCTGGGCCAGCAGATCGAGAGGGCGGTCGAGTGGATCGCGGCTTTCGATACGGTTGGCCGCGATCGCATCGCGCGCCGCCGACACTTCCACCAGTTCGAACGCATGGGTGGGAACGCACACGATGCGCGACGTGCGGCCGGGATTGTGTCCGGAGCGTCCGGCACGTTGAAGAAGGCGCGCCACGCCCTTGGGGCTTCCCACCTGCATCACCATGTCCACGGGTGTGAAGTCGACACCGAGGTCGAGTGAACTGGTGGCCACCACGATGCGATACCGACCCGTCTTGAGACCGTCCTCCACATCCTCCCGTTGCCGACGCGAGAGCGAACCATGATGGATGGCCGTGAACTCGAACCAGGAAGGATTCGCCGCGATGATGCTCTGGAACCAGATTTCGCACTGCGAGCGGGTATTGGTGAACACGATGGCGCTCGTGGCCTGTTCGAGGCGTCGCATCACCTCCGGCAGCAACTTCGTATTGAGGTGGCCGGCCCACGGAAACCGATCCATGGTCTCCGGAACGAGCGCTTCGATTTCGACGGCCTTGGGCACGACACCGCGCACGAGACGGGCGGGTCGCGGTGCGCCGTCACCCTGGTACCCGAGCAGCGTCTGTGCAGCCACGTCGAGATTGCCGAGGGTCGCCGAAAGGCCCCAGGTGCGAAGGTGTGGACAGAGTGCGCGCAGTCGGGCGAGACACAATTCGACCTGCGCACCACGTTTGGTGGACAGCAGTTCATGCCACTCGTCGACCACCACGCATCGGAGGTCCGTGAACAATGCCGCGTGATCGCGGCGACAGAGCAGCAACGAGAGGGATTCCGGTGTCGTGACCAGCGCCGTGGGCAGCTGCTGCCGCTGTCTGGCGCGCCGGGCTTGACTCGTATCACCGGTGCGCGATTCCACGGTCCACGGCAATCCCAGCGCCTCGATGGGATCGCGCAAGGCCTGTTCCGTGTCGGCCGCCAGTGCCCGCAGCGGTGTGATCCAGAGTACACGGAGCGGCATGGCCTCGGAGCGCCGGCGGGCGCGACGTGGCTTCGCATTCTCCGCCAGCGCTTCGATGACCGGTCCCATCCAGGCCGCGTAGGTCTTGCCCGTTCCTGTTGCCGCATGAATGAGGCCCGACTCGCCGGCCAGGTATGCGTCCCATACCTCACGCTGAAAGGCGAACGGCTCCCAGCCACGGGTGGCGAACCAGTGCTCCACGCGCTCGACAGCGCCCGTGGAAGCGGGGGAAGGGGGACTGCCGTTCGGCATACCGAATAATAACGGCCATGACAGAATCCGGATTTCAACCGGCCAATAGGTCAAGGGTACATTACATCTTCCTCTTCGAACCTCCCGACGATACGCAGAGAGTGCCATGACGCCCCGTCACCGTATCTTCACGACCAAGTTCGCCAGCGTCTATCCACACTATGTGCAGAAGGCCGAGCGCAAGCAGCGTACGAAAGCCGAGGTGGATCAGATCATCTGCTGGTTGACGGGCTATGCTCCGGCGGAGCTGCAGCAGCAGATCGATGACGGAACGGACTTCGAGACATTCTTTGCGCAGGCTCCGGCCATGCATCCCAATGCGGCACGCATCACCGGCGTGGTCTGCGGTGTTCGTGTCGAGGATGTGGAAGACCCACTCATGCAGAAGATCCGCTATCTGGACAAGCTGGTCGATGAACTCGCCAGGGGGAAAGCGATGAGCAGGATCCTGCGATAAACGCACGGCCGGGCAGCGGCATCCAAGATGTCGGAGAAGTTCCGGTTTGCCGTCCGTTGCACTCACGTGCGTTCAGGTGCCTTCAGGTGTCTTCACGAGGTTCCCATGCTTGCCCGTCTCGCGTCGAGAATCGTCCCCACGTTGTGTCCGATACTGTTCATTGCGTCCGCTTCCTCTTCCACATCGAACTCCCCAGCGAAGCCGGTCATCCGGCCGGTTGCCACACTGCACACGGCCCGCGCCGCGCACACGGCCACCACACTGCTTTCGGGTCAGGTGCTGTTGACGGGGGGCATGGCGGATGGCGGCGGCAGCCTGGCCAGCGCGGAACTGTTCGACCCGGCGGGAGACACGCTGCAGCAACTGCCTCCTCTCTCGCAGCGCAGGGCCGGACACACGGCTACGCGGCTTCCTGATGGCCGCGTGCTGCTCGCGGGTGGTTACAACGGGGAATATCTCGCATCCATCGAGATGTTCGAACCCTCCACGCGCCGCTTCCGTGAAGTGGGTTCGCTGATGGTGGGGAGAAGTGGCCATACGGCGACGCTGCTGCCCGATGGACGAGTGTTGTTCATCGGCGGTGTGGGAGAGGGCTGGGCTTTTCTCGCCAGCGCGGAGGTGTACGATCCGGAAACCGGCCGCAGCGAGTCCGTGGGGCCGATGCATGTCCCCCGCGAGGGGCACACCGCGACGTTGCTCGGGGATGGCCGTGTGCTCGTCGTGGGCGGCCATGCCGGGCGTCGTCAGAATATGGTGGTCCATGCGAGTGCGGAGGTCTTTCAACCCCGGACCAATCGATTCGTGCAGGCGGGTATGCTCCGCATGGCGCGGCACAAACACGACGCGGCCAGGCTGCCGGATGGCCGGGTATTGATCATCGGTGGAGCAGACCGGACCGATCGTACCTACTACGCATCCACCGAGATCTACGATCCCGGGGCCGCGACGTTCGAGCCCGGACCCTCGATGGCTCATCGTCGATACAAGATCACCGGCACATCGATGGTGCTGCCCGGAGGCAATGTGCTGGTGACGTCGGGAGCGCGGGTTGCCGAAGTCTTCGACGTTGCCGGCAGGACCTTTCGTGAAGTGGCCGGCGCTCTTCCCGACACCTATCATTTTGCGGCGAGTGCCATGCTGACCGATGGCGACGTCGTGATCACCGGCGGTTATTCGAACAACATTCGGAACACCGCGGGTGTGTGGCGATTCCGGTATCGGTGAGGGGCCACCATCACGCAGGACAACATCAGCCGATCGTATTCACCATGACGACATCGGGCAACTGGTTCCTCTGGGCCGCGCTGTCCGCGGTGTTTGCCGCACTGACGACCATTTTCGCCAAGATCGGCGTGCAGGGAGTCGACGCCGATCTCGCGACACTCATCCGCACGGTCATCATCCTGCTGGTGCTGTCGGTATTCGTCGCCGTCGCCGGAAAATGGAGCAATCCACTCGACCTGTCGTCGCGGACCTGGTTTTACCTGGGACTGTCCGGTCTGGCCACCGGCGCCTCATGGGTGTGTTACTTCCGCGCTCTGCAGAACGGCGACGCATCGAAGGTTGCCCCGGTGGACAAATTCAGCCTCGTCCTCGTCGCCGTCTTCGCGTTTGCCGTCCTCGGAGAGCGTCCATCGATGCGCGAGTGGGTCGGCATTGCCCTGGTCGCCGGTGGCGTGCTGATCCTGGCGTTGAAGAGGTAACCCGGGATCGTCAGGCGATACCCCGTCGCCGGCGTCGGAGAAACGCGGCCAGGCGACGCCACGAGAGAGCAAAGCCGGTATACACCAGCACCACACCGACAAACGAGACCAGCGTCGCGATGAGCTGACCGGTCACACCGAACACTTCACCGGTGTGACCGAACCGGTACCACGCCCGGATCTTGCGGCTGGTGCTGAGTGAATCGTAGTTCGACGTACGCAGCAGCTGTGCCGTCGACGCATCGAAGAAGTACTGATGACGAAGGTCGGGACGATAGGTATTCCCCTCGGCGACCGCAAACTGCAGGGCGCTGTCGGGCCGGGGAGGAATCGTGATGGTTATGGATTGCCACTCCGGTCTCGTCATGGTGACAGTCTGCATCATGCCGGCAAGAGGAACGAGGCTATTGCCCGGGCGTGGTTCCCCGGCTTCACCGGAGGGACGTGATGTGTTCGCTGTTCCCGGAGTCGAAGGAATTGCGGTCGCCGCGGCGCGTTCCCTGGGATTGCCGAAGTACTTGTCCAGCAATCGTCCCGGCCATTGATAGGAGATGAACATCGCGGTCGCCACGACTGCCGCCAGCGGGAGCGCCGACCAGATGCCCAGGCTGTTGTGCCAATTGAAGTCGCGCGCCTTGCCCGCGAGCCGCACATTGAAAATGGCTGCGGTGCGGAACGCGGCCGCCGAAAGACGTCTCGGCAACCAGATCACGAACCCCGTGAGCACGAGCAACAGAAAGGCGGCGTTGCAGGCGCCCGTGATGGCCCGGGCCAATGGACGGGACTCCCCGGTCACCCCCAGCCATCGATGCCAACCTCGCAGCCACGACATGAATGCGGCCGTCTTGCCCCCGGTCACCGGTGGTATCACGTCCGCCGTATAGGGATTCACCAGGAGGGACGGCCGCTCACGATCGCGGAAGCGGATCGTCACCGGTTCCTGCGCCCCCGCCTTGATCGCAATGCTGGCAATGGGGTCGGCCGAGGCACCGCTGCGAGCGAGCAACTGATCGACATCCAGGCGAGTCGCCTGCGCAGAGGGCACGGTCGCAACCGGCGCACCATCCAGGCTGGCGATCAACTGTCGCTCGAAACCGAGGAGCACGCCGGTGAGCGACATGATGAAGATGATGATGCCGCCGGTGATGCCCATGACCAGATGTGTCCAGAAGAACACGCTGCGGATCATCGAGAGACTGCGCGCCGTCATGTTGGCAGGGAAAAAGAATACCCGAGTTTGTTGATCGGAAATTATCATAAAGGGGATTTCAGGGCGCAATCCTGTACTTTGGGCCAATAGGCCCGTGCGTCGTATCACGCGATTGACTCAAAATGTTTGACACGCGCATGGTTCAGCGCAATTTGAATACATATGGACAAACTATGGAATTGGGGCGGTGATGGCTTTCTGCTCTTTCTGGCCGCGGTGGTGCTGGCCGGTCTGATCATCTGGCTCCGTCGGAACTGAACGGAGATCTCCGTCCGCATGCCTCATCGAATTCCACGCCGGGCTTTGCTCATCGTGGACGTGGAACCGGCTTTGCTGATCCCGACGACCAGGCATATCGTGCGAGACCGCTGCGATAGGCGATCCGTTCGTGTGCAGTCACAGACCTGCACTCCCGCCATCAGAGGAATGCAGAATACCCAGCGTGTCGGCGGAACAGAATGAAAGTCCATGGCCCGACGATCGTTGTCGGGCGCATGTCACGGTGAGTTTCTCCAGCACCCGCTCGTTGAGATCCCGAATCGCGGGAATCGTCCGAACGATGAGGTGATGACGGCGGATGATGAAAGGGGATGAAAGATGATCGCGCGGCACGCGGCGTGCATGGGTTCGGGCATGTGGTCCGCGCAACGGTGCGTGGATCACCGAGCAGAACCGATATCTCCGGAGTCAGACATGCCGAACTCTTCAAGGAACCCCGATCGCGATGAGCGCGGTCGTTTCGTGCGGGATGACGACAATGATCGTGGGTCACGCTATGGCAACTCGTCCTATCGGGATCGCGATGGACGTGATTCGGGATACTCCTCACGTGGATCGTATGACGACGACCGACGCTATGAGGACAACGCGTCCCGTCGCGGACGGAGCCACGACTATGGCGACGACGACGGTTACGAGGGACGTGGTAACACCTATCGGGACAGCAACGGCCGGTTTGCCAGTCGTGATGACGACGACGATCGCGATCGTCGGAACGCTCGGCACTACGATGATCGTTCGTATGCCTCCCATTCCGGCGGACGTGGCGAAGGTCGCGGCTGGTTCGGCGATTCCGAGGGACATGCGGAAGCCGCCCGTCGTGGCTGGGATGACCGTGAAGGATCACGTGGCATGAGTTCGCGTTCGCACGGCGATGATCGCGACGATCGCGGCTGGGGTGGTCGCAACGACGACCGCAACACCGGACGAGGCGGCTACAGCAGTCGCGATCGGGACGAGGACGACGATCGTGGTTCACGTCAGATGTCCCGCGGCGGGAACCGCGGCAATCAGGGTCATGGTGGCTGGTTCGGCGATTCCGAAGGGCATGCCGAAGCGGCGCGTCGGGGTTGGGCGGATCGTCGCTGACGAGCCCGACAACTGTATGCCGTCAACATGACTCAGGGGCCGGGATCATTCGATCCCGGCCCCTGAGTGCACCACGCGGTCGGTATGCAATCAGTGCTGAAGCGACTTCACCAACTCCGCCTTGTTCATGCGGCTGCGCCCCGCGATCTGCCGGGACCGGGCAAGATTCTGCAACTCGGCTTTGGTGCGTTCCGACAACGGACGATTCGGATTGCCGGTGCCCTGTGTCTTGTGTTGCGGTGTCTCACCATGTTCACGCCGCTGTTTGTTCACGGTGCGGGCCGCAATTTCCGCCGCTTTTTCACCGCTTCGGCCGCGTCCCCGGTAGCTGTCCTTGATGTGTTCGTATTCCCGTTCCTGTTTGGCTGTCCAGTTGGGCATCGTCGCTCCCTGATGAGGTGGGATCGTGTCACGGTGAGTGTCACTGTGAATGGTCTGCTTCGGGCCTGCCACAGCTCGTCTCCTGCAGCATTTGCGCCAGACGCCTGCCGGGGAACATGGCAGTCATGACACAGGACACATGCCATCCCTGACATCACATACAGCGCGCGATGTCGAGGCCCTGTATGGCACGCGGCTTGCCCTGCTTGGCGGCGCGGTCACGATGCTCTGATCAGCTCACTCTCCTCTGCGAGGTATCCATGCCCAACAACGGTGCGGTCCATGAAATTTTCGTCGACGAACTCCGGGATGCATACGACTTCGAGAAGCGCCTCGTGAAGGCTTTGAAGCAGATGGCCCGTTCGTCTTCCAATCCGGAACTGGAAGCGGCGTTTTCCTCACATCTCGAAGAAACGACGGGGCACGTGGCCATTCTCGAGGAGGTGTTCGAGCTCGTGGATCTCAAGCCCCGTGGCAAACACTGCGCCGGCATGGCGGGGATCATCGAAGAGGGCAGTGAAGCCATCGACGAGAAGAAGGACGAACCCGCGGTTCGCGACATCGCGTTGATCGGTGGGGCCCGCCGCGCCGAGCACTATGAAATGGCAGCCTATCTGATCCTGGTGGATCTGGCCACCGAACTGGGCTATGCCGACGCTGCCGAACGACTGCGTGAGATTCTCAACCAGGAGATGGCCTGCGACAAACATCTCGCGAAACTTGGCAAGACACTGGTCACCGATATGATGCACTCTCCGGCGCACACGTAGAATACACGGAGGCACACGTCGCGCACGCGCAGCCCATCCTGATACGCGATCTGCTGGAATGCGGCGCACTGGAGAGTTACGTGGGCTCTCCGGTGCGCAGCCGCTCATGCATGCGCTTGGTCAGTCGTTGCCGGATACGCCGGTAGGATATCCACGGATCGTCCGGATGCTGGGCAAGCCAATCCGGCACGGAGTGAATTTGGAGAGCACGGGGATCCTCGAGTGTCTCCAGAAGCTCCCAGGAAACAGGCATGGAGACGGGAAGGCCTGCCCGCGCACGCACGGAGAAGGCAGAGACCGTGCTCGATCCGCGTCCGTTCCGCAGGTAGTCCACGAAGATCCGCCGCACGCGGTTTTTCTCTCCCGATTTTGCGACGAAGAGTTTTGGCAGGGTGCGAGCCATGTGTTCGGCCGCCATGCGGGAGAATGTCTTGACGCTGTCCCAGTCGGCATAGGGTGTGAGAGGTACGACCACATGCAGCCCGGCACCGCCGGAGGTCTTCACGAATGCCGTGAGACCAAGTTCCTGCAGCAGGTCACGCATGAGACTCGCTGCCTGACGGACCTGCGGGAAGGGAAGCTTCGGATCGGGATCGAGATCGAAGATCATGCGGTCCGGACGTTCGATGCGGGTCTCGCGTGCGTTCCAGGTATGCAGTTCGATGGTTCCCATCTGCACCACACCGACGAGCGCCTGCACATTGTCGATCGCGAGCAGCGGCGCGTGGCCCGGGTCGAGCGCGGGATCCATCTGACGCACTCCGGGAATGGTCCGACCTGCCGCGTGTTTCTGGAAGAAAGTTTCGCCCGTCACACCATCGGGAGCCCGCAGCAGCGCCACCGGACGGTGCGCGAGATGGGGGAGGAGTTGGGGTGCAACGGTCGCGTAGAAACGGGCCAGATCGTGCTTGGTCGCGCCACTTTTCGCATCGATCACCCGATCCCCATGGGTGATCGTGATGCCGGCTTCCGTGGTGGATGCAGGACTCGGGGCAGGGGGCATGGACAGGGGCTCCTGACGTACGATCTCATCGACATTCCGGTCGGGGCGCAGGCCGATAAATGCCGCTTTGCGCAACATCCCGGCGGCAGTGAAACCGGCGTGTTCGACATCTACAATGAGTACCGGCTCAACCCATCGAATGTTGCGGGCATCGACCGGTGGCCGCGGCAGAGGGGAATGCCGTGTCCGGATGGCCTCGAGCGTCCGATGCAGCGCACGGAGTGTCGTTTCGGAGAAGCCCGTCCCCACGCGGCCGATGTACCGGAGTTCATGGTCTTCGTGAACGGCCAGCAGCAGCGCGCCGAAACCGGACCGTGTACCACGTGGAGGGGTGAATCCCACCACGATGCCTTCCTGGCGATGGTCGAATGTCAGTTTGATCCAGTCGTGCGAACGCCCGGACACGTACGACGAGCCGACCCGCTTGCCGACGAGCCCTTCATACCCGGATGCTCTGGCGGCCTGGAGCAATGCCAGAGGGTCACGGTCCACCCAGGTGCTGCCGACGAGCAATGAGGAGGAAGAATGGGCCAGAAGGTCCTGCAGTCTGGCGCGTCGGGTCTCGATGGGAAGTGAGCGGAGATCTCGTCCACGAAAGCGCAGGATATCGAAGACGACATATCGGATGGATGACGAGGCATGATCGGAAAGAGCCTGCTGCAGCAGGCTGAAACGGGAGATCCCCCGTTCGTCGAAAACGACGATCTCTCCATCGAGATAGGCGCCGGTGACGCGGAGACCGGCCAGCGCTTCGACGATGCCACCGAGTTTCTCCGTGTAGTCGATGCCATTGCGCGTATGGGCCAGCACATTCTTTCCGGAGAACTGCGTCAGCAATCGATAGCCATCGAGTTTGATCTCATAGTGAAAGGCGCCCGCCGGGGGCGTTTCGACCCAGGTCGCGAGCATGGGCGCGAGGAGCGCCGTGGATGGCCTCGCCATGATTCACACCCGATTCACACTGCGCTCAGCGGCCCTGCGCTCGCGCTCGTTTGGCGACGGACTTCGTGTCCGATCGTTTGCCTGCGGGACGTTTCGGGACCGGCTTCCGCTTCCGCTCTGAGGGAGGCAAGGCCCGTAGACTGTCCTTGAGCAGTGCGGCCAGCTCTTCGGTGGACGTGGGTGCCGCCAGACGTTTCGGGGGTGCGGCTTCGCCCTCGATCAGGTGAGTCCTGCCGGCTTTCACCTTGCGCTCCACCAGCGCTTCGACATCCTCACGGAAACGGTCATGGTATTCCCCGGGATCCCATGGCGCGGACATGTCGGCGATGAGCTTTTCCGCCATCTGCAGTTCCCGGGTCGTTACCCCCGCGGCTTTGGCGGTGGCCGGTGCATCGATGGCCGAGTCTTCCACGACTTCTTCTCCCCATCGCAGCGTCTCCAGGATGAGGAGTCGACCCAAAGGCACCACCGCAGCCAGGTGCTCCCGGGTATGAAGCACCACGCGCGCAATGGCAATGGTGTTCGTACGTACCAATGCTTCGCGCAGCAGCGTGTAGACTTTACTGCCCCGTCGATCCGGCGCGAGATAATACGGCGTATCGAAGAACACGAAGGGGACTTCGTGCTGATCCACGAAGGTCGTGATTTCCACAGTCTGTGTGGACTCCACATTGGCCCGCTTGATCTCCTCGTCCGCCAGCATCACGTACTGACCCTTGGCGTACTCGAAGGCGCGGGTGATGTGTTCGCTGGCGACCTCCTTGCCGGTGACCTTGTTGATCTTCCGATAGCCGATCGGGTCCGCCGTGCGTTTGTCCACCAGATCAAAATTCATCCCGCGTCGCACCGATGCGGCATGGAGTGTGACCGGGATATGCACGAGGCCGAAGCTGATGGCTCCTCTCCAGATGATGCGTGGCATGGTGGAGATCGGTTGCAATCCATATGCCATCGTCGCCCCGAGGCGTCGTGAAATGCTCTTCGGTGGCATGCCTCCTGCGAAAGAGTGATGTGGACAGATGGGTGCAGATGCGCCGACGGATAACCGCCGTACGGCTCCGCACCTCCCGACATACATCGCGATACACCTCCCGATACACGTCAACGCAGGAGCACACATGCCCCGTGAGCCCAAACCTCCATTCCCTCCCCAGCATCAGGAACGCCCCGGCATCGAAGCCCACATGACCCCGCGTCCGAGATTCGAAGGTGCACACTACCGTGCAGCTCAGAAGCTGCAGGGAAAGGTGGCCCTCATCACGGGAGGGGACTCCGGAATCGGTCGATCGGTGGCGGTGCTCTTTGCCCGGGAAGGTGCCAGAGTCGCCATCATTCATCTGAAGGAAGAACAACGTGATGCCGACGAAACACTGCAGCACATCACCGCTGCCGGTGGAGAAGCTCTCTCGATCGCCGGCGATATCCGGAGCACCACGTTCTGCGAACGCGCCGTCGCGCGAGTGGTGAAGGCGTTTGGTGCGCTCGACATTCTCGTGAACAATGCCGCATGGCAGGTTCGTCAGGATACACTCCCCGAAATCACCGACGAGCAGTTGGAGCGCACGATCGGCACGAACATTCTGGGCATGTTCTATCTGACGCGCGCCGCGCTGCCGCACATTCCGCGGGGCGGATCCATCATCAATACCGGCTCCATCACCGGTCTGGAAGGAAGCGCACATCTGCTCGACTATGCCACGACCAAAGGGGCCATTCATGCGTTCACCAAGTCATTGGCGCGCAATCTCGTGGAGCAGGGCATCCGGGTGAATTGTGTGGCGCCCGGACCCGTGTGGACGCCACTCAACGTGGCAGACAAGCCCGCCAGGGAGGTGGCCAGACATGGCGCCGATACCCCCGTCGGACGTCCCGCACAACCCGAGGAAATCGCGCCTGCCTATGTCTTCTTCGCCTCGTCCGGCGATTCCAGCTACGTCAGTGGGGAAGTGCTCACGCTGCTCGGAGGAGATGTGACGGCGGCATGACCGCCGCCGACCGGAAGCCAACGGAAACCCGGGGAGCCATCACGAACCCCCACAAAAAACGGCGGGATGTCGATCAACGACATCCCGCCTCGCGTCCTCGTTGCCGAAGCACTGAATCAATGGGTCAACTGGTTGCCTGACCGGCGCGTCGGCTCTGCTTGGATTCGTTGTGGTCAGCACTCTGACGTCGCTCCGACGAACTGCTCTGTCCTTCTGCCTTGTTCAGGCGGATCTGATTCTGCACTTCCTTGACACCGGGTACACGTTCGGCGATATCCTCGGCCAGACGCTTCATCTGGCGATCATTCGTGGTGCCTGTGAGGGTGACTTCGCCATCCTGTACTTTGACTTCGATATCGCTGGCGTCGAGCGCGCTGTGCTGCTCCAGTTGGACACTGAGGTCTTCCTGGATACGCTCGTCCGACCGTTGCCAGCCCTTGGGGCCGCGACCCCGGAAGTCCTGGGATGACATGCCCGAGAACCGGACGTCGGAGCCCGAGAACATCTGGCCTTCCCGGCGCGGATCGCGCAGACTGCCAAAGCCGTCCTCGAGATACTCCGAGCCATAGGAACCGAAATCGCGGCGTTGACCGCCGTCCATGAAGTCCCGGCCATCATGCCGGCGTCCCCCACCGTACGAGGGATAGCCCGATGCGCCCTGATAAGCGGAGGTCGAACCCTGATAACCATGGTTCCGCTGCCGGGGATTCATGTCGGCGCGGAAGTCGGAACCGTCGGCCTGATTGGCCCATCCGTTGCGATAGCTCTGACGGTGGGCACTTCGATCGTTGGCTTCCCAGTCGTCGCGACCATACTCTCGCGAGTATTCGTTTCTGTCGCGTCCCTGATAGTTGTCCCGGGGCATCAGATCGTCCGCCGAGCGGTAGCCACCGTACGGGCCATTCCAGTCGTCCGGTCCCCGTTGCCACTGGCGATCGTCGCGTGAGCCATCGCGAGTCTCGTAGGAGAGATCCCGGTCCTGCCGCCCCGAGCGGGAATCGTTCCCTCCACGATATGAGTCACGATCGGGATACTGATTATAGTGTTCGCGTGCCATGTGTCGTCTCCGGCATTGAGGTGTTGTGCGAGGTGTCATGCATCGGACGAGTGATCCTCGTGCGCACTACCTTGGCAATCCCTGTGCCGCTCTGCTCGCCGGACTGAGCCGAATCGCTGTGCGACGCAACGCACCATGTGTTCCTCGTGGCATGTTCGACGCGGCTCAGGACTCGTCATCCTGCGCGGCTGAAGGAACTCGCAGGTGTCGGCGCGTGAGCAGTTTCTGCAGACTCTGTCGATGCAGGCCGATGGCTCGCGCCGTCTGCGCGATGTTTCCGCCATGGCGACGCAGGGCCGCCGTCAGGTATTCCCGGTCGAACTCGGCGAGCGCGAGTTCGCGGGCTTCCACGAAGGTCAGATCCGCTTCGCGCAGAATCGTCTCCATCCTGGAGCGACCCGCGCCTCGGGCATGGGTACCATTCCCTTGCCGGAGCCGCGTCGGGAAATCGACGGGCTGAATTTCCCGCGAGTCCGTGAGGATCACCGCGCCTTCGATGCAGTTACGCAGTTCCCGGACATTGCCGGGCCAGGCATAGTGATGGAGCAACTCGCGGGAACTCCCAGTCAATGCCCGCGGCGGAACCTGATGGCGCTCGGCAAAGACACGTACAAAATGCTCCGTCAGTACCGGAATGTCCGCCCTTCTCTCCCGGAGTGGTGGCAGTGCCAGCGGGATCACATTGAGGCGATAGAGGAGATCCTCACGAAACTCCCCCTGTTCGACCAGCTGTTCGAGACAACGATTGGTTGCCGCCAACACCCGCACGTCGACGGTCGTGGTCCTGCTTCCCCCCAGACGGGTGATTTCCCGATTCTCGAGCGCGCGCAGCACCTTGGCCTGTGCCGTGAGTCCGAGATCCCCGATTTCGTCGAGGAACAGTGTGCCCCCATGTGCCGCTTCGAAGAGTCCCGCCCTGTCCCGCATGGCTCCCGTGAAGGCACCCCGGATATGTCCGAAGAGTTCACTTTCGATCAGTTCCGAGGGGAGAGCCGCGCAGTTCAGCGCAATGAATGGATGTTCGCGTCGCGCACTTTCCTCATGCAATGCCCGGGCGATGAGTTCCTTGCCGGTGCCACTTTCCCCGGTGATGAGGACCGTGGCATCCGTCGGTCCCACGCGGCACACTTTCCGAAAGAGCTCCTGCATGGCTGCCGTGGTGGCCAGCATGCCATGGAAGTCGGTGATCGCCTCCGCACCGGATGCGCCCGGCAGTTGGCGACCCTCGGTGGCGCGCAACAGACGGCCGAGATCGTCGTTCGTCAGCGGCAGGGTCAGCAGCGCACTGTCGTGAAGGGGAGCCTCGGCCGGGTGTCCTCGGTGTTGGACATCGTCCAGTAAAACGACAGGCAAGCGCGGCTGACGATGGCGCAACCCCTGCAGCAGCTCGATGCCCTCGACGTCGAGTAGCCGGCGATCACAAATCAGGAGATCGACCTGCGCCGGACCGATCATGTCGATCAGTCCGCCGGGGTGCTCGGCGTGGAGCACCTCCTTCTGCATCGCTTCGAAACCCAGACGCAGCGTCTCGTGAACCACTGGACAGGCCGTCACCACGAGGACACGGGAAATGTGCCGTCTGGAAGGCATGCCGACATATGGGTAGGCAACGCCGCCGAGTACGTCCTCCTCCCCGGCCGCTACCGCGATCCTGGGGCGTACTCCCCCCGCATTCATCTGGAACATGTATGACCTCAGCTGGAGCAGATCGCGTCGCTGCATCGCGCGCCACGAATCGCTGCGTCAGTGTCGTGAACCGTAGGGTTGGACAACACAGCATTATGCAAGAAACATTCCGTGTCTCGCTGTGACCCACGTCATTCGGGCGCTGGGCAATTGACGTTTGACCGGATCTTTGACACACTCCAGCATGCACCGTCTGCTTCTCCCTCATCGCTTTCTGATCGCCTGCCTGAGCCTGCCATTGGCCGGCTGCCTTGCCGTTACGGATGTCGGCAACAACGGCGGGTACTACGCACGCATGCGTGGCTCCGTGACCCGGGCCGATGGCACGGTGGTTCCGCGAGCTCCCATCGGTATTTCGTGTCTTGGCAGGGACGCTGTACCCTTCGGCTATACGACCGATACCGACGCGAACGGGCGTTTCGATATTGACCTGGCCGTGAGTGTCGATTTTGTGCCGCTGGAGGGCGGGTTCTACCTGTGCCGGGTGCTCACGCCCTATACGGGCCCCGTGCAGGCCGAGAAGACGGTCCCCACGGCGTTCAGTGGGTCGAGCTCGTCTCCCCCGACAACCGAAGTCGCGTTGGTCATTCCTTGAGCTCGCCACAGGACCTGCAACCCGACACACATTCGTCGGGGCAGGCTGATGACAGGGAGGTGATTGACGCCTTGCGTGCCGTCACCGAACTGCTCGAGCGTGTCGTCGCCGATCGGACGTTGTTGCGTCTTCTGCCTCTCGAAGACCGTCTCCGTTTCGACAATGCCATCGCCTCGGTGTTCCAGCCCGACGTGCGCGCACGCCGGGCCATGGTGAAGGCCACGGCCAAGGAGCGGAAGCTCGAAGCCGCCCGGCGGGACGATGAGCTCCTGCACGAGACGGGCATCCGCACGCTGCGGCGACGTCCCGTGTTCACCACGCCCAACGTGTATCTGCTGGGCGATGCGGCCGCGGGGCAATCATCCACGGGGGATGCCGCGGAAAGCCCGGAGGCCGAGGTCCCGCAACACTGCTACATCTGCAAAGAGAAGTTCACGAAGATCCATCACTTCTACGATCAGATGTGCCAGGCGTGCGCGGAGTTCAATTTCCGCAAGCGCACCGAACTGACCGACCTGAGCGGCCGCACGGCACTGCTCACCGGTGGTCGGGTGAAGATCGGCTACCAGGCGGGACTGAAGCTGTTGCGGTGTGGTGCGCGCCTGCTGGTGACCACCCGGTTCCCGCGCGATTCGGCGATGCGGTATGCCGCCGAGCCCGACTTCGCGGACTGGAAGGATCGATTGGAGATCTTCGGGCTCGATCTTCGGCACACCCCGAGTGTCGAAACCTTCTGCCGGCAGTTGCTGCAATCGGAAGCCCGTCTCGATTTCATCGTGAACAATGCCTGTCAGACGGTCCGCCGTCCGCCGGCGTTCTACGCGCACATGATGGAAGGGGAACGCGCCGCGGCGGGCACCTTGTCGTCATCGGCGCGCGGGTTGCTGGGGCGCTATGAAGCGTTGCGGGAGACGGACCGCACGCAGGGCGGCGAATCGATGGGGCTGATGGCCGCCGTCGGGGGAGAGCCGGCGACAGGGGAACAACTGGGGCTCACCCATGCGGCGGCGCTCTCCCAGGTGGCGCTCCTTCCGGAAGACCATGACGCCGGTCAGCAACTCTTCCCCACCGGACAACTCGACCAGGACCTGCAGCAGATCGATCTGCGGACCCGCAACTCGTGGCGTCTGCTGCTCGACGAAGTGCCCAGCGTGGAACTGCTCGAGGTGCAGCTGGTGAATGCCATTGCGCCGTTCCTGATCAATGCGCGGCTCAAACCGTTGATGTTGCGCACCGACAACCGCGATAAACACATCGTGAACGTGTCGGCCATGGAGGGGCAGTTCTACCGCAACAACAAGACCACGCGTCATCCGCACACGAACATGGCCAAGGCGGCGCTCAACATGATGACGCGGACCTCGGCGGCCGACTATCAGCAGGACGGCATCCACATGAACAGTGTGGACACGGGATGGGTGACCGATGAAGACGTGGCGGATCTCGCGGCGCGGAAGGTGGAGAACCATCGGTTCCATCCACCGCTCGATATCGTCGATGGCGCGGCCAGGATCGTCGACCCCATCATCACCGGTGTCGCCACCGGCGTTCATGTATGGGGACAGTTTCTCAAGGACTACGCGCCCACCGACTGGTAGCAGCCGGTAGGGAATCCTCACGTTCGTCACCTCCGGATCCATCGTCATGAGCCTGGATCGTCCGCTTTCACGCCGCGCGTTTCTCTCGGCTTCGGCCCTTGCTGTCCTGATGAGTTCCCGCCGGCTGCGGGCATTGGGATTGGCCACCGACGGTATTCACACGCCGTGGACGTTGTACATCGGCACGTATACCAAGACCGGCAAGAGCAAAGGGATCCATCGGGTGACTGTGGACCCGGGCACGCTGGCATTCGGGGACATGACACTCGCCGCGGAGACGGCCGATCCGTCGTTCCTCGCACTCCTGCCCGACGGCAAGGGGCTCGTGGCCGTGAATGAACTCACCGAGTTCGGCGGACAGGCCTCGGGGAGCGTGACGTCGTTTCGGCGCGATCCTGCCACCGGGGCGCTCCATGTGACGGGCACTGTACGTGCCTCCCGAGGGGCGGCACCATGTTATGTGTCCATCGACCGCAGCGGTCGGCAGGTGCTGGTCGCCAACTATGTGGGTGGCACCGTGGCCGTTCTGCCGCGGCGCGCGGATGGTACGCTGGGGGACGCTTCCACGGTGATTGCGGACAGCGGCAAGGGGCCGCACGCGGTACGACAGACCGCGCCGCATGCACACTGCATTCTTCCCGATCCGGGCAACCGTTTCATCCTGCACACGGATCTCGGTACCGATCGTATCTACGTCTCGCGTTTCGACGCCGGCACCGGCGCGCTCGTACCCGCCGCCGTGCCGGAGGTGGCGTTGCATGCGGGTGCCGGTCCGCGCCATCTCGCATTCTCGCCCGATGGTCGGACGCTGTATTGCGTGAATGAACTCGATTCCACGCTCGTCGCGTTTGCCTACGATGGGAAGACGGGCGGTCTGACCGAGCGCCAGCGATTGTCCACCAGACCCGCGGGGGCGACGGTGGAGAACTTCCCGGCCGATCTCCAGGTGCACCCGACCGGACGCACCGTGTATGCCTCCAATCGCGGCGACGACACCATCGCGGTGTTCCAGGTGAATCGGAAAGATGGATCGCTCTCGCTGATCCAGTCCGTTTCCACGCAGGGCAATGGACCACGCAGCTTCACACTCACACCAGACGGCTCCGGGTTGCTCGTCGCCAATCAACGATCCGACTCCATCTTCGCACTACGGGTCGATGCCGCCACGGGGATGTTGACGGCGACCGGTCACATGCTCGAAGCTCCCGTCCCGGTCTGTCTCCGGTTCGGGTGAGCGTCGCGGACGCGCGCGTACACGAGTCGTATCCACGGCTGTATCTGCCGCCGTCTCTGCCTCGGTGGGAGCAATAGATGCGAAACCTCGATTTCAGTTCGTGGTCGGCCATTCTCACCACGTTCATCAGCCTCGCACTGGTGACGCTGATCGGCGTGGGAATCCGACTCATCGCGATGCAGGCGATTCAACAGCGACGCGAACGGGAGAACCGTCAGGTCAACGAACGTCTGCGGATCCTGATCGCAGCCTACAAAACGCTGGGTGGGTCCTTCACCGGCAACCTGCTGGTGGATCCCACTCATCTGCGCGATCTGCGTGACGCGGGATCGATCGAAACGGCGGAGAGCGCCAGCAGCGATCGCACCCGTCGTATGCGGGATGCGGTGGAAGGGGCGCTTTCGGATGTGCTGTTGCTCGGCACCGAAGAGCAGGTGCGTCTGGCCGCGCAGATCGTCGACGATCTCGTCGCCGGACGCCACACGGAGACCGCGGCGCTCGTGATCTCGCTGCGCAATTTCATTCGTGGCGTGCTGGATCTCGAGCCTGCGCCGCCGGCGGTGGCGCTGTTGAAGCAGGGGCCTGCCCGACCCGGTGGTGGTGCGGGTGGAAAAGGACGGGACGGGGGCGCCAGGGACGATTCGCGTGGCGGCGCAAAGAGCGGGGGCGGGGGCGGGAAAGGTGGCGGGATGGGCGGCCTGGGCGGTGGCTTCGGTGGTGGCTTGGGGGTTGGACTCGGCGCGGGGTTGAGTACGGACGACCACACCGACGACACACACGATCGGTGAAACGTGGATCCGGTTCTGAATGACCGGCCCCTGTTTCACCGTTCCGGGTTCTCCGTTCAGGGCGCGTGGCTGGCGATCACTTCCAGGAAGTAGTCCCCATACCGTTCGAGCTTCGCCTGTCCCACACCGGGTACCTGCAGCAGCTCATCGTGTGTTTCCGGACGACGCGCGACCATCTCCAACAGCACACGATCACCGAACACGATGTAGGCCGGCACGCGTGCCTCGTCGGCGAGTTCGCGGCGCAGCGCACGCAACGCGTCGAAGAGCTCGCGGTCTTCGACACCGAGTTCATGCGCGTCGAGGCCACCCGCCGAACCTGCAGAGCGCGGCGAACCCGTCGCCCGCCCAGCCGGTGAAGCCCGTCGCCATCCTCCAAGAGCAACACGTTCCAGCTCCGCGGCCTCCGCGATCTGATCCT
This sequence comes from Gemmatimonas aurantiaca, assembly GCF_037190085.1. Taxonomy (NCBI): domain Bacteria; kingdom Pseudomonadati; phylum Gemmatimonadota; class Gemmatimonadia; order Gemmatimonadales; family Gemmatimonadaceae; genus Gemmatimonas; species Gemmatimonas aurantiaca. The sequence continues at coordinate 12,649 of NZ_JBBCJO010000009.1, read as the reverse complement.
CGATGGTGCGTCCCGTGCAGTGGTCGCAGGATGAGCCGCACGGCCCGATGGTCTCGTCGAAGTGACGGACGAGCGTCTGATGCCGACAACCGGGGCGCTCGATGAGATTGAACAGCGCCTTGGTGGCGGCGTGCGTGCGTTCGCGCAGCGCATCGTCCTCGATACGGTCGAGAAAACGCTCGTGGGCGATGACGTCGGCCCAGGAGTAGAAGAGCACACAATCACTGGGGAGTCCATCGCGACCCGCGCGGCCGATCTCCTGATACCAGGACTCGATGTCCTTGGGCATGTCGCGATGGATCACGAAGCGCACGTTGGACTTGTCGATACCCATGCCGAACGCCACGGTGGCCACCACCACATCCACGTCGTCGCGCTGGAACATCTCCTGATTGCGGGCGCGTTCTTCCGGAGTGAGTCCGGCGTGATAGGGTAGGGCTTTCACACCCTGCGACACGAGGAACTCCGTGGTCTGATCCACGCCTTTGCGGCTCTGGCAATACACGATGCCGCTCTCACCCGCGTGAGCGCGCACGAGCGTGAGGATTTCGCGACGGGTGTTGCCGCCCTGTCCTTTCTTGCGTACACCGATGCGCAGATTGGCACGGAAGAACGACCCTTTGAATCCTGCGGGCTTCTTCATGCCAAGCTGCCGCAGAATGTCGCGCGCCACCTCACGCGTGGCCGTGGCCGTCAGCGCCAGCACGGGCACATCGAGCTGCTGCTTGAGTCCCTGCAGCCGCCGATAACTCGGCCGGAAGTCATGACCCCACTGACTGATGCAATGCGCCTCGTCCACCACCAGCAGCGAGATGGGACAGCCCTGCACAAAATCCCCCAGATACCCATCGAGCGCTTCGGGCGCGAGATACACCAGCTCATAGGCCCCGTCACGGAATGCGTCGAGACGCGCACGGCGCTCGTCGGGATCGAGCGTGGAGTTGATGGCGGTGACGCGATAGCCGAGTGCGGCCACCGCATCCACCTGATCCTTCATGAGGGAGATGAGCGGCGAGATGACGAGCACCGTGCCGCCCAGCAGGCGGGCCGGGATCTGGTAGGTGAGGGACTTGCCCGCGCCCGTGGGCATGAGGGCGATGCAGTCACGACCGGCGAGCACGGCGTCGATGACTTCGCGCTGTCCCGGACGGAACTCCGTGTACCCGAAAACGTCGTGGAGGACGCTGTCGGGAGTAGGGGTGGCGATGTGAGGGGAATCGGCGGAGGGCACGACACATTCTAGTCACCCGCGATGCGGGTCGGCGACGGGTCCGCGAGCCGCCGCGGCACACTCCGCACACGGACGGGTGATTTCCCAAGTGACATACTCTAAATTCAGACATCCCCGCCTCGATCCGCCAGACCCTGCCTCGGCGACACCGGTCGCCTGGAGATCAAGCCGTGCGTCGTCTTTCGACCTTCGCTGTCGTCGCGCTCGCTGCAACCGCATTCGCCTGCACGACGTCCGAGCACACCCCGGCCGCCGACAGCACCGCGGCTGCCCCCACCGCTGCCGCATCAACGGCGGCGGTGCACATCATCGCGCCCGCCAATGGGGACTCGGTGACCCAGCCGTTCACCCTGCGGCTGGAAGCCGTCGGGGTGGAGGTGGTACCGGCCACCGGAACCGCGGAACCCGGCAAGGGGCATCACCATCTGATCATCGATGGAGACACCCCGTCGGATACGCTGCCCCTGCCTGCAGCACCGGTGGTCATTCACATGGGTGATGCCTCCACCGAGAAGGTCATCGAGGGGCTCACCCCGGGATCGCATCGCATCATCGCTGTGTTCGCCGATGGCATGCACGTGCCGATGGCGTCGGTGAAGCGCGACACCATCACGGTCATCGTCAAGTAATGACCTGAGCGGATCGTCGGCGCGAGAGGCGTCTGTCCGTTGCCGTCAGGGCACGGACAGACGCGTGCCGCCGACCCACACCGAATGCTGGCGCCGCACGTTCTGGATGCGCTCCAGCGGTGAGGCATCGAGCACGATGAAGTCGGCCCATTTTCCCGGCTCCAGCGTGCCCAGCTCCGCGTCCAGTTTCAGACAATGGGCCGCAACCCGTGTCGCACTCTCCAACGCTTCGGCGGGCGTGAAACCGGCGTTCACCATCATCTCGAGCTCCATGAGCTCGAAGTATCCCTGGAAACGTCCCATCGGACCGGTATCGGTGCCCATGGCGATGGGGACTCCCGCCTTGTGCAGCACCAGCATATTGCGCGTGGCTACCGGCAACTGGGCCTTGTACCGCTGCGCGCTGACACTGGTGCGTGTGGCCTCCTGACGGGCCGGCTGCTGCACCGTGGCCATCCATTCGCGATTGGCATGCGCGAGAAAGAGCGAATCGCTGAAGAAGGGTGGTGTGGTTTCGTAGACATACGTCGACACTTCCCGCATCAGCGTGGGCGAGTAACACACACCCGCCTGCCGCAATGTCGTCACGAAGGCTTCGTCGACCGGCTGATCACGCACGCTGTGTGCGATGTAGTCGGCACCGGCGGCCAGCACGGCCTTCGCATCGTCCAGATAGTAGAGATGCACCGCCACGCGCAGTCCCCGGGCATGGGCCGCGTCGATCACCGCGCGATACACCTCGGGTTTCATCTTGGGGGATGTCCCGAGATTGTCATCGACGCGGATCTTCACGATATCGACGTGTCGGTCGGCCACGGCCGCCACCTGCGCACGTGCGTCGTCGGGGGATGTGGGATTGAGTACGGGGCCGGCTACGTACACCCGTGCATGTCGGGGAGACGTCGCTCGTTGCGCATCACGCGCCGCGAACACCTCGGCCGGTTCATCACCAAGGGAATACACCGTGGTGACGCCGTAGGCGGCGTACGTGTCCAGGTTCGCCACACTCGAGGCATGTCCGTGCGCGTTGATGAGCCCCGGAATGATGAATTTGCCCGCGAGCGGCACACGTTCGGCGTTCGCGGGAATGGTCACCCGGGCAGCCGGGCCGGCAGCCACCACACGGCCATCGCGCACGAGCAGGGTGGCATTCCTCACCGGAGCGCGGCCCGTGCCATCGATGAGCGTGGCGCCGGTGAAGGCGCGCGTGACCGACTGGGCGCCAGCAGCGGACACCGCGAGGAGAAGTGTGGCGCCAGCGGCGCCCAGCGAGGGCAGGAGGCGGGAGAAGAGTCGCATCCTGCCAGACTCGTGTGCGAATGGGGCTGCGTCAAGGCGCCGACGCCACCTCAGCGAGCGCCCGGGTGAGTGCCGCCGCCGGATCCTCCACACGTGTGGCAGAACGCCAGGCGATGTAGCCATCGGGTCTGATCAACGATGCACCCCCGGCGTCGATACCGTAGGCGGCGTACACCGCCGCGGCGTCCGCGTTTTCTGGTGTCACACAGACCACATCGATGCCGAGCGTCTGCGCTGCATGGGCCGCGGCGGCGCGCCAGGCGGAGTCGGCCGCGAGCACGACCCACCGGCGTCCGAGCCAGTCGAGTGTGGACACGCGCTCGCCGTCGTGTTGTATCCAGAGGTGCGGGGCGCGGGTGCCCGGCTGGCCCATCCACTCATCGGGGCGCGCGGCGGGCGGCAGATCGGGACCGGCACCGATGATGGCCGCGGAGCGATAGAGCTGACCGAGTTCCATGGCGATATCGTCGCGGACGGAGACTCCGTCGGCAAATCCCGCGGCATGCCTGGCATAGTCGGGGCGCACGAATGTCTGCTCGAGGCGATCCCAGGCCACGCGATGGCGTTCGACGTGATAGGTGTCGAGCAATGCCGGTGTGGCGCGCCCCGCATGCACCGCGGCGAGTTTCCACGCCAGATTGTGCACGTCGTGAATGCCCGTGTTCGCGCCAAAACCTCCGCGCGTCGGTGGCAGCGTGTGCGCGGCGTCGCCGGCGAGAAAGACACGGCCTGACGAGAACCGATCGGTGATGGCCGCACTGAGTTCCCACCGTCCCGTCGTGATGATCTCGATGGGCAGATCCGTTCGGCCGATCGCCTTCTGGATGGCTTCGCGCAACACGGCTTCATCGCGCTCCACGTCGTCCTGGAACATCAGCACCCAGCGCCCGTCCCCATAAGTGGTGAGGAACGCCGACAGGCCGGGTTGATCGATCTGAAACTGTGAGCTGCCTCTTTCGAGATACCGTTCGAGCGGCGCGCGGAACAACACGCTGCGCATGGTCTGGAGATGACCGGGGCCGGTACGGCCGATACCGAGGGCTTCGCGCACACTGCTGCGGGTCCCATCGGCCGCGATCATGTAGTCGGCACGCAGCGTGTATTCGTGTCCGTCACGTTCGCGAAGCCACGCGGTCACGCCGGCCTCATCCTGTTCGAATCGAACGAGCTCGGTGCCGAATCGGAGATCGGCGCCCAATTCGCGCGCCCGTTGGCGCAGAATGGGCTCCAGTCCATCCTGCGCGATGGCAGCGCCCGGTGACACGGAGACGTCCGTGATGGGCTGCGCCACGCGTGCGTCGCCGGTCTTCGTTTCCGGCGTCCACTCGGACGACTCGAACCATCGGCCGGCGAGGCTTTCGACTCGGGAGCGCGACAGGCGAAACCCCGGTGGGGCTTCGGGGATCTGCGACGCGATGCCGATGGCGCGGAACAGCTCCATCGTGCGCGGCGTGTAACCGATCGCGCGCGGGTGTGGATGGCTCCCGGTGTGTGGCTCGACGAGCACGCACGGCACGCCTTCCCAGACGAGAAACATGGCGGCCGAGAGTCCGACGAGACTGCCGCCGACGACGAGAACCGGGGTGGTGTCCGGCAGCGGGGTGTCACTGTTGATGGTGTGCATGGATGCGAATTATGTTCGTGACGAACGGTGTTTGCTATAAGGCAAAAAATTACCCGTGTTCCGCCGAGCGCCGCCGGTGCCCGCGCGGGGTCTGCACGATGCCCTTCAGCAGCACGTCGAGCGCCCAGGAGACGCGGCCCGGCCCCATGAGGATGTCCTCGCGTGCGGCGAAGATCCGTGGGTATTCCTCGGCGGAGACCGCTCCGATGGCGCGGGCCACCGGTCCGAGGGTATCGGCATCCCGCTGGCTGTGTTCGGCGGCGACCGCGGTCACGTACAGGGTGAGCAGGTCCACCGCCCAGGCCGCGGTCGCCCGATCGAGACCACCTTTGTCGAGGTGGCCAAGGAGTGTCTCCGTGATGCGCAGGGCATTGGGTCCCACCGCGATCGTGGTCATGGCGATTCCCGCCAGCCCCGGTGTGGCGCAGAGGACCTCGCGATACGACAGCAGGAGTTCGGTGATACGGCGCTGCCAGCGCTGTCCGTGACCGGCATCCGTGTGCACATCGGCCAGCGCCCGATCGAGGACCAGTGCCTGGAGTTCCTGGAGGTTCTCCACGTAGGCGTAGAGCGATGCCGGACCCGTGTCGAGCGCGGCCGCGACCTTGCGGAGGCTCATCCCCGCCGAGCCTTCCCGGCGAAGCAGTGTGAGCGCGGTGGTGACGATCAGTTCACGGCTGAGCGGGTCCTTGGCCGGCCCACCGCGCCGGCTCGCGACCTCGGGCGCCTGAAACGGGTTTCTCGTCATACCGATCAGTATACGTGACGAACGGTGTTCGTCAAGTCTGCCCCCCGATGACAGGCTCTCGGGCGCGGCTTCCGCCCCCGGTTCCCGCGGGGGAAGGGGCGTGGCGGAAGCCGGTACCGGCCCGGTACTGGCAGCGATGCCGCTACCGATACAACGCGTTGAACAGGAACTTGAACGTGCCATGCGGCTGCGCGCGCTGGGTGATCTGCGGGCTTTCTGGCCGAGGCCGATCGCGGCACGGCGCTTTTCTATGAAGTGGAGACGCTCAGCGGTGCCATGAAGGGCAAGTGGCTGCGTACGCTCGAGACCGGGGCCTATCGAGCGGTTGGTGCATGACACGACCGACGCAGCATTTCGCTGAAGCGTCTGACGTGCAGGACCAGCAACAAGCAGTATATTCCTGACTAACCAATGGCTAACAACGGTCTTGGATCTGGAGAGTGAGTTACGTCACACTCTTCCTTGACGGGCGCCCAATTCACGCCCCAGTTTAGCTCTGAGAGGAGCAGCTTGTGCTCCTCTTAATCTACCTCCCGTAAGGAGAAATGAGCATGAACCCGCGGGGCAATCATATTCCGGCGCACGCGCGCGCTTTTTTTTTCTCTCTCTCTCTCTGTTTTCTCGCTGCTTGCGGAGACCACACTCCTGTTGAGGTCGAGGCCGCGAGCAGCCGTGTGCCACAGTCGACTCTGAGGTATGCAGGCAATCTGGACGAGTCGTTCTTGGCCGTCGGCGCCGCTGTTCCCACCTTCGCGGGGGCGTACTTTGGAGATGAAGGTGAGCTTGTTGTCCGCTTGACCGATTTGGCTGACAGCGCTCGTGCCCTCGGCGAGATGCAGCAGCTACTACTGGATCGTGTGCGCGTCGATCCTCGTAAGGTTAGCGAATCTCGGAAGCGAGAACTTGCCTTGCAGCGACGATGGCGCATGGAGAAGGCCTCGCACTCATTCATCGAGCTGCATCAGGTGCGATCGCAGATGTTTCTAAGTGCGTTTCAAGATGATGATGTCGTGTCGCTAGATATCGACGAGCGTCGTGGCAAAGTGGTAGTTGGGATCACCTCCGCAGCCGCTGAGGCACGAGTCGTAGCAGCTCGCGCAACGAGTCTTGCGAAAGCGTTGGTGATCTTCGAGAGCGTGAATCCCGTTGTTCTCACCAGCTCCACCACGCTCAACTATCGGCGTCGTCCAATTACTGGTGGATACGAAATTGGTCCTTCCGGCTGTACAACCACAATCGGCGCGCGTAGGGGAAGCGAAGAGCTAATTCTGACCAACTCGCATTGCTCGGCAAATGCGTGGTCGCTTGACGGCGGTTCGATCCGTCAAAACAATAGTGGCAGTGCGCCTTTTTTCGGGGCGGAGGTAACGGACCCTTCCACTTATGCATGCGGCACACTCTTCGTGCCGCGTCGGTGTCGGCATGCGGACGTCGCGGCGTATAGCGCGACTGGGGTGGATCTATTCCCGACCGATACCCTTGGGTGGGCCCCAGGGCTAATCGCGAGAACAACCTTTGGTGTTGCCGGACTTATGCAGACGGCGGGATCAACTGAGGTTGACTCACTCGATCCACACTGGACGGTGATAGCTGAAGTCAATTTCCCACTGTGGAATGAAGCCCTTCACAAAGTTGGAGTAACCACCGGGTGGACGTTCGGGAGCGTATACGAGACGTGCAAGGACGTGAGGCTGGGTTCGCACGGCAGGCCGCTGATCGTTTGCGCGGACAAGGCGCATCTGAACATGGAGCCTGGCGATAGTGGGAGTCCAGTCTTTGCCATGTACGGGGGGTTCCCGAACACGGTGGCCTTCTACGGCGTTGGCTTCGCGGAGGATGGCGGCTCCAGTGGAGTCTTCAGCAACTTTGGGCAAATCAAGCAGGATCTCGGAAGCAACCTATGGACATTCTGAACATACAATCGTGGGGCGGCAAACCACTTACGACCTGCTGCTGGTCAGGCGTCCTGCTTCTCGGTGTTCTCGCATGCAAGCCAGACGACGACGTGTGTACGCTGGAGCCGCAGCGGGGGATCGAGCTGACCGTCGTCGATGCCGTGAACGCAAACGACCTCGGGGCACTCGCGGTCGTTACCGTGACGAGGCTCTCTCCGCGTGCCCCCGCCTCTTCGGGTCCGCCGGAACAAGTCCCAAGCTTGACGGCCACTCCGGGAGTGTATGAGCTTCGGATCGTCGCTGCGGGATATATGGGCAGAACGGATACGGTCTCGGTTGCTTCGCGCCGTATTGGTGGGTGTGAAAGGACGGTGACCGTGGCCCGGACGGTGCAACTGAGCCCACAACGGTAGTCGGAAGGCGGTCACCGTTTCTTCTCGTCAGAAACGGCGACCGTCGCCCAGGTGGCGCCATCGCTTCGTTACCGATACAACGCGTTGAACAGGAACTTGAACGTGCCATGCGGCTGCGCGCGCTGGGTGATCTGCGGCCCATACAGCAGCACGCGTCCCTGACCCACGCGGGCCTCCACGGCGGCCACGCCATGTTGCAGCAGCTCCTGTCCCCAGGCCCAGCCGCTGCGCAACGGGGCGGCGTCGTCGAACCAGGCGATCGGGCGCACGCCCCGTGACGCGGCATCCGCCCCGAGGCTGAAAACCGGGCTCGCATCGAAGAACACATCCGTCTGGCCGGCCAGGCCATAACCGGCGGACGACGTGGTGTCGACTTTCATGCGCAGGACGCTGCCCGGCACGTAGAACTGCGTGCGTGGATACGGCGTGCCGTCTTTGGCGAGGTGATTGCCGATGGGCAGTTGCAGATAGGCCGCGAGATTCACGGCCGAACTGCCGATGGCGACCACGGTGCCACCCTGTTCGATGAACGTGCGGAGCGCGGGCAGACTCCGGTCGACACTCATGCGACCGAACTGCCCTTTGTATTCCGCCGGCAGATTGGGTGGTTCATCCAACACGCCGCCACTGCCACCACCACGTCCCGAGGCCTGCACACCGGGGATGGCGCCCTCCACGAACACCAGCGCGTCGTACGTGCCACGCAGATTGCCGGCATCGATCTCCGGAGCGAACACGCGCCTGAAGGGATACGCGAACTGCTCGAGAATCCAGCGCGTCCATCCCGACGGCATAGATCCGCCATAGGTATCCCACAACCCGATGCGAGCCGCCCGCAGCGGTACCGTGCCCGATGGCGCCTGCGATGCACCGGTGGCACTCACGCCGAGCTCCGTCGCGGCCGCGCGCAGCACCGCCGTGGCCGTACCATTCATCGGTACCCAGAACGCGCCTGCGGGTAACGTGCGGGTATCGCGACCGGTTCCCACCGTCACGGCCTGCGGGGCGCGGGACACCGGTACTTTCGCGGCCAGCAACCGATTCACCACGGTGAACGCGTCGTTCACGCGCGGATCGATCCAGTAGCCTCTCGCGCCCGATGGCGCGCTCACCGATCCGGCGGGCGGGGCCACGTTCCAGTCGGTCACCGGAATGAACGGCCCGCTGAACGGTTCCAGCAGCCGATCGAATCGAATGCCCATCTGATAGGCCCACGTCCATCCCGCGTTGTCGTACGGCGGCGTGGGTGGTGAGCCCGGATACGGAAACACATCGGGGTGCACCTGCGGCTCGAACATGTCGATCACATGCGGCCGGAAGGCCTGCGCGGTCTGCACGACGAACGAACCGGCAGGATACGATTTGCCGTTCACCGCGAACGACTGCGTGGCGCGTTGCACCGTGATGCCGGTTTCACGCAGGCCGTTGATGAACTTGATGGCGGTGAGGAAATCGGGTTGATCACTCGGAATGATGTATCCGCGCGGGTCGCGGTACTCCGGTGCATGCTGCGCGGCCCAGATGAGTGAGTCCGCTCCTTTCACGCGCTTCGCCACCTCGGCATCCCGACGCGGATTCGGTGTCCAGGTGTCGCGGCTGCCACGCTCGATGGAGTTCTTCCCCATGCGGTAGATGTTGTACAACAGATTCTCGCGCAGGCGCGAGGCATGATCGAGCACGGCCCGATTGAGCGAGACCGAATAGTCCACCGACTGTCGCAGATGCCACTCCTGCGGCGCCACCGGCATGGCGAGATCGCCGCGTGGGACCTGCCGGTCGGCTATGAGCGGAATGCGCATCGGCGTGGGTGAGCCGATCATCTCCGTGAGCACGGCGATGGTGTTGTGGAACGTGGCGGTGTTGCGGATGCCGCCGTTCCACCATCCGTCGTACGGACCGCCGGCGCGCATGGTCGCGCCAGGCTTGCCCTCGATGGCGAGACGGGTGTGCATCGCCGTACCCAGCGCCTGGATACCCAGCAGCATGGCCGGGTCGAGGTTGTAATTGTAGGGATCGCGGAACGGCGGGGAATACACCACCGTGCCCGCCGGTCCGCTCTGATGATGGTTGTACAACAACTGCGGGAACCACTGGTGATACAGCACCCGGTTGATGTTCTCCGTCTCCTTCTGCGTGGAGGTGAAGAACTCGCGGTTGTTGTCGTGGCCGATGTACTTCTGATACAGGCGCGGCAGTCCATTGAGCGTCCGCTCTTTGGGGTCGCTCATACGCATGTACCAGTCGGCGACGAGGTCGTTGCCGTCGGGGTTGGCATGCACGAACAGCGTGATGACGTCGTCGAGAAACCGCTGGGTTTCGGCGTCGGTGCGACTGGCCATCTGGTAGACCGTTTCGCCGAGTTGCTGCGCGCCCAGGGTCTCGGTGGCATGCAGACCACCGTCGATCCACACCACGGCCTTGCCTTCCCTGGCCAGGGCGCGGGCCTGGTCATCGGTGAGGTCTTCCGCTTTCGCGAGCCGCTCGGCGATCTGGCGATAGCGCTCGAGATTGCGATGGTTCTCGGGTGACGTGACGATGACCATGAGCTGATCACGGCCTTCGGTGGTCTTGCCCATCACCTGCAGTTTGACGCGCGGCGATTCCTTTTCGAGTGTGCGCCAGTAGTTGCTGATCTGCTGGTAATTGGCGAGGAAATAATCGTCACCGAAGTTGGCGCCGAGTGCTTCTCTGGGCGTGGTGATGTGGCCCTGCGCGGCGAGCGGTGCCGCGGTGAGCACGGCGGCAAGGGAGGCGGATGCCAGCGACAGGGCGGTCAGCGACGCAGCGGCATGGCGCATGAGTGGACAGATCGGGGAGCGGGCGATGGGTGAACGCTCCAAAGTACGGGCCGGCGCGTCGGGTGGCGAACGCGACGACACTCCGATGCCGGTGTACGAAGCCGTCAGAACCGCAGGCGCAGCGTCGCGCCGGGAGCAAGCGCCGTCCACCGCGCTCCCTGAAAGCGCTCCACGACCCGGACGAGCTCGCGCCCCTTGATGCCTCTGACGATACGCGGCGATTTCTCCGGCGATCGGAAGAAGTCCTCCCAGTGCCCCAGGATCACGTGTTCCGGAGCGAGATGGGCCAGGAGAATGTCGGGATAGGCGTGTGCCTGATCGAAATTGGCCGCGGCAATGATGGCGATGGTATGACGCGCTTCCGGCATCGTGTTCAGGACGGCGGCGGCGCGACGGATCACATCGGGTGACGCCGCCGCGTCGTGCATGAACAGACGCACATCCACGGAATCTGCACGCAGGCCCACGTCGATGGCGTAGGCCAGGACCCGCCCCTTCTTCCAGCCATGCACCGACCGGGGCAGGCGGCGTCGGGGTTCGTGCTGATCCTCGTCGGCGATGGTCAGATTGCTGATGTTGGGCGCATGCTCCCACTCGATGGCCCGCACACGGATCGTGCTGCTCATCGAATCACCAACGGCAAACGATCGGCCCGGATGCTGCGCGTCGGTTCCGGTCAGGGAGTCGATGTCCATCGTGCGCAGCGTGGTCGGGGCGAGCAGATGCGCCACCGTCCGGCTCCCATACACCGTGGCGTTGTGCAGCAGCGGCGCCAGCGGTGGCAGATCCATCAGGTGGTCGTAGTGGCCGTGCCCAACGAGAATGGCCCGCACACGCGCCAGCCGCTCGGGACCCGCCGCCGGGATGTCCCGGAGACGTCGGGTCACACGCGCGCGATCGGGTGAGGAGCCCAGCCACCAGTCACCCAGCGCCATCCACCAGAGTGTCGGGTTGGTGTAGGACGGCGGCGTCATCACGAGCTGCGTGGTATCGCGCCAGGGAATGATCAGATAGCCACTGACACCCATCGCCACGATGTCGAGCGAATCCCGACAGGTGGTACCACAGGCGCCGATGGTCCTCATCGTGCGGGCCTCCTGTGGGCGGAACGCCGCCGGATTGCCGGTATGCAGCCACTGGCACCCCCCGGTCATCGCCAGAACCAGGGCGAGCAGCGGACGCCGCAGGCGGACCAGCCGGTGCATGAGGGCAGTGGGGAAGTGGGCCATGGCTTCCGAAACGTATGTCAGCGTAGGGCCGGGATCACGGCGTCGGCGCACGAAGGTCGGCGAAACGCCACGTTTCCCTTTTCGTAGGGACGAACGCCCCTATCGCCGTGGTCTCCGGCGGCTATCCTCAAAGGATACCCCCGGATGACCAATGCGCTTGCGGGTCTCCGATGCCGGATCCGGCCGCAGGTCGGACGGCGCTCCACTCTCCGTCCCACGTTTCTCATGAACGCTTCCCTTTCGCGCGTCGCGCTGGCGGCAATGTGCTCCGCCGTCCTGGCGGGCTGTGCCAAAACCAGGCCCAACACCGCGGCCTCACCGGCCACCGATCCCCGCAACAATCTGAAAGCCGGTCTGTTCGATGCGGGCGAGTACACGTCCAACCTCAAGGTGGTGGCCAAGGTGCAGTCACCGGCGGGGTTCCTCGGACAGACGAACTCCGATCTGGCGTTCATGGGCAACTACGTCATCCAGGGCAACTACAACGGCCCGGTGGTGTGGGACATCAGCAATCCGTCCAGCCCGAAGCTCGTGGTGGCGTACGAATGCCCCGCGTCGCAGAACGACGTGTCCGTGTACAAGAACCTGATGTTCATGTCCGCCGAGGCCATGAACGGCCGCATCGACTGCAAGCCGGGCGGTGTGCGGGAGACGGTGAGCAAGGAGCGCATGCGCGGCGTGCGCATCTTCGACATCTCGAACATCCGGGAGCCGAAGCTGGTGGCCAATGTGCAGACGTGCCGCGGCTCGCACACGCACACGGTGCTCGAGGACCCGAAGGAC